>JAJRPY010000159.1 GCA_024280535.1 Gammaproteobacteria bacterium
TAAGTTTTTTAGCATTAGGTGGTGTGGATAAAAGTTGGTCTATTTATGCGGTAGTGGCTTTGACCATAGCAGGCGGTATTTTTTCTAAAGCAGGGTCGGGTGCGATTTTTGCCATGGTGCCACTCATTCAAAGGCGACTTACGGGGCAAATTGCTGGTATGGTGGGTGCATTTGGCAATGTGGGTGCTGTGTTATTTCTAACGGTTAATACTTTGGTGGATTATGATGAGTTTTTTATCATCATTGGCTTGGTGAGCGCGATTGTCCTGTTGCTGATTATTATTTTCTTAGAGGAACCGGCGGGCAATATGGTGGAAATATTGGACGATGGCACCGTGGAGGTGATTAAATTAAATTAAGCCAATGAAAAAATTAATCGTCAATATTGATTCAAAAACAATCGCGGGTACAAAGCCTGAAAATCAGGATGCCTGTGGCTATCATGTGCCTGATGGCAGTGCCTTGGAGTATAAAGGTGTAGCAGTGGTGATTGCAGATGGAGTCAGTGCTTGTGAGCGCGCTCGTGAAGCAAGTGCTTGTTCGGTGAGTGGCTTTTTGAGTGATTATTACTCAACGCCTGATTCTTGGAGCGTTGAGCATGCTGCTACCAAAGTTATTTCAGCTCTTAATAATTGGCTTTATTCGCAATCAATCCGTTCTGATGAAATTTCATCCATGCTTTCAACCCTAAGCATTGTTATTGTCAAATCCAATATTGCCCATGTGTTTCATGTTGGTGATTCGCGTGTTTATAGGCTTAGATCGGGCGTTTTAATACAATTAACCCATGACCATATTTTGAGTATTAACAAAGAAAAAACCTATCTTTCAAGGGCAATGGGGTTTGATCTTAAAGTGAATGTTGATTATGAAACCTTTGAGTTGGCGCTTGGTGATCAATTTTTAATGACAACAGATGGCGTACATGATTATTTGCAGGATGCTGGATTAGAGGCGCTGATGAACCACGGCGCAAAAGCAGCTGAGATTGTGGATAAGGCACTTGATGCTGGTAGTATGGATAATATTTCAGCACTTATTTTAAGCATACAGCAGTTACCTGAAAAAAATCTTGGTGAGGCGCTTGATGAATTAACCCAAATGCCGGTGCCGCCTAATCTTAGCAAAGGTATGAAAATTAACGGATTTGAGGTGCAGTCAACCCTTGTTTCTAGTGCAAAAATGCAACTTTACAAGGCAACAGATATAATGACAGGGCAATTGGTGGCACTTAAAACACCGTCGGTTAATTTTGAAGACGACCCGCAATATTTACAACATTTTATGTATGAAAAATGGGTGGGGCAGCGGGTGCAAAGTCCGCACGTGGTTAAGATACATAGTACTGATGAAAAATCTAATTTTTTGGCCTATGCAATGGCCTATATTAAGGGTCAAACATTAAGGCAATGGATGGATGATAATCCTAAGCCAGAGGTGGCAATTGTGATTAGTTATGTTAAGCAAATTATCCAAGGTCTGCGGGCATTTCATCGACAAGAAATGCTCCATTGTGATTTGAAGCCTGAGAATATTATGATTGATGAGTTGGGTCAAATTAAACTGATTGATTTTGGTTCGGCTAGAATTGCCGGCGTTTCAGAGTTGGTTAATCCTATTGATAGCGTGGTAAATCAAGGTACGCGAGGCTATACTGCCCCTGAGGTGATTTTAGAAGAAAGAGTATCGCAAGCCTCTGATCAGTTTAGTTTGGGTGTGATTGTTTATGAAATATTTTCTTCGATTCTGCCATATCAAAATAAGTTGGATAAAGAATTGAGTGTTAAAAAACTGAGCAAACTGAGTTATGAATCTACATTAATTTATAATCCTAATCTGCCAGTTTGGATAGATGGCGCTATCCGCAAGGCATGCAGTTTGGATGAGGCCAATAGATATGAGGCTTTGAGTGAATTTTTGTATGATTTAGAGCATCCAAATCCAAATTTTTTAAGCATTCAAAAAGTCAAGCGACCAACGCAAGAGGCAAGTCGATATAGGTTGTTATTAGCCTTATCAGTTGCGTTGAATGTTGTGTTGCTGTTATTATTAATTGTTAAATAGAGGGAATGATGAGTTATAAAACAACATGTCCATATTGTGGTGTCGGTTGCGGCATTGAAATCAATAGATCGGGCTCAAAACTTAAACTGATTGGTGATAAAAATTCGCCAGTTAATCAAGGGATGTTATGCATAAAAGGTCAAACTTTGTTAGAAACGGTTGGCACGGACAATCAAAGATTATTACAGCCTTCAATAGGCACGTGGGCGGAAACCATACAGGCCATCGCTGACAAGTTTAAGCATACTAAAAAAGATGAAATAGCCCTGTATGTTTCCGGGCAAATGCTGATGGAAGATTTGTATATTGCCAAGAAATTTGCGGACAGTTATGGCATTAAAAATTTAGAAAGCAATTCAAGATTGTGTATGTATTCCACGGTTGAGGCCAATAAAAGGGCTTATGGCGCGGATATTGTGCCGGTGTCTTATGATGACATTTATAGTGCAGAAACCATTTTTATCATTGGCAGTAATACAGCGGACTGCCATCCGATTGTGTTTAATCATATTAAAAAATCTAAGGCTTTTGTGGTTTGCGTGGATGTGTATGAAACCATCACTGCCAAACAATCTGACTTATTTATTCAAGTTGAGCAGGGTAGAGATTTAGAACTGATTAATGATTTGCCAAATCAGGTGTGGTTTAGCGATAAAAAAGTATTAAGCGTTTATTCACAAGGATTGACTCAGTCAACAGATGCCACAGACAAAGTTAATAGCCTAATCAATGCCCATATTTTAACGGGAAATATCAACAAACCAGGCTGTGGCGTGTTGTCATTAACAGGGCAATGCAATGCAATGGGCGGGCGTGAAATTGGCACCAAAACTAAGGATATCACGGCAACGGAGTTTTTCTCTACCAATCAGATTAAAACCTTGTGGGTTATGTCAACCAATCCGGCGCATTCAATGATTAATTATCGTCAATTTGATACGCTGATTGTCTCAGACTTTACTCAAACATTAACCACTAAAGATGCAGATATTATCTTGCCAGCCTGTCCGTGGTCGGAAAAAAGTGGGCATTTAAAAAATTCAGAGCGTCGATATTTAAAGCAACAAGCCTTCCTGCCGCCAGCTGGTAATTCCAAGCCAGATTGGCAAATTATTTGTCTGGTTGCCAAGGCGTTAGGGCTTTCTGGCTTTGATTTTGAGCATGCAGATGAAGTCTGGCAAGAGATGAATATTGATGAAAGTTGGTCGCCTCAAATACAAGTTCGGGAAGAATTGGTGGTGATTGATCCATCCAATAGAGTGTATAAAAATAACGTGAAAAATAATGCACGCTTACTTACTCATTGGCATGGCATGACTCGGACGGGTAAAAGCCAAACTTTAAATAAGATGACCCAGAAAAATCCGCAGATGCAATCTATTCATCATATTACTAACACTGAATTTTTTAAAGATAAGAAAGTAGAGTTGGATAAATATTCAAAACAACCTTGCTTTAAAGGTTGAAAGTTAGACAATGGGTAGTGCTATCTTGGCGCTGTAATGGTGCCATTCATAACGAATTGGATAATTTCGACGATAAATTTCAAAATTTTCAATAGATTTAATTGCCGCTGTATCTTGTTTAAAATCGTAAACTTCGTTTAGAGCATCGAGCAAATTATCACTCTTTAGGGTTAAATTACCAGGATTGATTAAGTGTTTGATATTGTCTTGTTGTGGTTCGGCTAAAAAATCACACAAAGCTTGATAAACCATAAAACTGCCCATAAATTTGGCATCAACTGAATGCCCGGCAATGTGTGGCGAGGCCAAATAGGCAGTTTTTTGTAGATTTTTGTTAATAATTGGCTCGTTTTCCCAGCAATCGATAATATTTTCAAGTGTGGGCGTTTGTTGCCAAATTGTTTCATCAATAACACCGCCACGTGCTGCGTTAAATAGAATGGTTTGATCGGTAATATGGTGGAAATTGTGCTTATTAAGCAGTTTAAAACTTGGGTATTGCCCGTCAAAAGTAAGTGGTGTGTGGAATGTGACAATATCGGCACGCAATGCGGTGTCCAAATCAACAAAATCTGGCAAGGCTTCGTTTTCCTGTCTAATAGGGTCGTTTAGCAGGGTGCTAATGCCTAATAATTCAGCTTTGGCGGCTAGGCGACTGCCCACATTGCCCACACCAATAATTCCTAGTGTTTTGTCTTGATAATTAAAGTTGTGTTTGTCGGCCAAATTAACAATCGTTGCAATCACAAATTCAGCCACTGCCATTGAGTTGCATCCTTGAGCGGAGAAAAATTCAATATGATTAGCCCGCAAATAACGCTCATCAATATGTTCCAACCCTGCCACAGTCGAGCCAACAAATTTAACCGTGCTGCCGCTGAGTAATTGCGCATTAACCTGAGTACGCGATCGCACAATCAATATATCAGCATCCTTAACGCTGTCAGCATCAATATCACGCCCCGCCATAGCCACAATTTCCCCAAATTGAGAAAAAATTTCATCATAAGTATAGCAGGCGTCATCAATTATTATTTTCATATCATTAGGTGCAAGCCTTGCTTGCACTTTTTACCAGTTGATTGTTTGTTGATTGTGTATTTTAAGGTAGTGGTTGGTTTTGGAGAAGTGTTTGTTGCCAAAAAATCCACGATGGGCAGAAAAGGGCGAAGGGTGGGGGCTGCTGAGTATTAAATGTTTGCTTGGGTTGATTAGTTTGGATTTTTGTTGGGCGTGTGCACCCCATAATAAAAATACCAAATTTTGCTTATGCTGGCTGAGTAGGCTAATGACGGCTTCGGTAAAATCAATCCAGCCGATTTTAGCGTGTGATCCGGGTAAATTTTTCTCAACAGTTAATGCGCTGTTGAGCAGTAAAACACCTTGGGATGCCCAGCGTTGAAGGTTGCCACTAGGGTTTTGCGTGATGTTTAAATCTGCCTCCAATTCCTGATAAATATTTCTGAGTGATGGTGGGATTTTCACCCCATCTGGCACGGAAAAACTTAGTCCATGTGCTTGGTAATCGTTATGATAAGGGTCTTGACCCAAAATCACCACCTTGGTTTGCTGAAAACTGCTTAACTCAAAGGCTTTGAAAATGTCAGTTTTGGGTGGGAAAATACAGAGGTTATTAGCATTTTGTTGATTTAAAAATTGCGTTAATTGCTGAAAAGAATCCCGCTCAAATAAGGGCTGTAGATGGGCAGACCAGTCGTTATTTATAATCCTGCCCACCATAATCTAAATCGATAGCCCCAGGTGGTGACATAGCCTACTTCACTAAATTGAATACGTCCTTTTGGGTTGATAAAAAAGCTGGTGGGCGTGCCTTTGACACCAAATAGCCTAGAGATTGAGCCAGATTGGTCGTTGATAATATTGTCTAGTTGCATATTGTTTTCTTTAGCATAGGCTTGGATGTCCGCATCAGAGCCAGATTGGATGGCAATATTAAGCACTTTGTAATCTTTGGAAATGGCTTGAATGTTGTCATTTTCTAGGCGACAGACGGGGCACCAAACTGCCCAGAAATGCACCAATACACCTTGATTTGGCAAAGGATTGGCGTTGATTGTGGCACCACTTAAGGTTTTGGAGGTGAAACTTGGCGCCTTGCCACTGGTTAAATCTTGCTGTTGGTATTCACGGATGAGAAAAATGGCTAAAATAACCAGCATAAATTGCATGATGGTTTTGCGGCTAGGTCGTTTGATGTTCATGCTTAATATTATAACTTAAGGAGGTCTTTGCATAAATATGATTAATCATCAAAAATCCACTTTTCATTCACTTGGCAATTTTTTAAACCCTACCTTAGTCCTCCCAGAGGGTTGCTGTGTAGCGCCGACTCTGCTAGAGTTGGGTTTAAGAAAATCGCCAATTGAACAAAAATTGAATTTTGCTAATCATTCCTATTTATGCAAAGGTCTCTTAGGAATTAGGACAAAATGACTGACTGGATACAACGCTGGAAAGAAGGGAAAATTGGCTGGCATCGTCAGCAGCCTAATAGCAAATTGATTGAATTTATTGGTTGTTTTCAATTAGACAAAGGCGCGCAAGTTTTTGTGCCTTTGTGTGGTAAGAGTGTGGATATGCTGTATTTGCTTAATCAAGGCTACCGAGTGATTGGCGTAGAGATTAGCATACTGGCTGTTGAGCAATTTTTTAAAGACAATCAGTTGCAATATACAATTGATTGTATCGGCAAATTTAGGGTTTATTCGGCTGAGCGTATCCAAATTTATTGCGGTGATTATTTTGCGCTTAAGCCTGAATATTTGACGTCGGTAGTTGGGGTTTATGATAGGGCAGCTTTAATTGCCCTGCCGTCAGAGTTAAGGGAGAAGTATGTGGCACATTTATACGCTATAATATCCCAGAATTGTCGGCTGTTGTTACTAACTTTAAACTATCCACAATTACAAATAAGCGGTCCACCTTTTGCTGTTAATCAAGAAGAGGTGCGGTCGCTGTATGAAAAAGGCTTTGATTGTCAGCAATTACAATGTTTTGATGATCTGGAAAATGAGCCTAAGTTTCAACGTGCGAACGTTGATTTTATTGAAAAAGCAACTTATTGTTTGCGTAAAAATTAAGAGGAAAAAATGGCTAAGAAAATAAAAGGCGTAGTAACGCAATTTGGTACTAAAGGATATGGATTTATTGAAGATGACGAAGGCGGAAAATATTTTGTTCATCAGAAAAATATTTTTAATAAATCCCGCTTAAAAGTCAATACTCGCGTGGTATTTAATGGCGAAGAGTCAGACAAAGGGCCAGTGGCAATTAATGTTGAATTAGAAGGTGGGCAATCAGGCGCTGATTTAAAATCATCCAAAGCCTTGTCTAATGGTACGATTAAATTTATGTTTTTGGTATTGTTCGCAGCACAGGCAGCGGTTGTTTATAAAGTTTTCTTTGCTACTGTAGCGGGCTAAATGAAAAAAACATACATTTTGGCGTTACTGCCATTGTTTTTGTCAGGCTGTTTTTCAACCTCAGCAGTCACAGTGGATAATATTTGTTCATTAATGGATGAAGAGGTAAGTTGGTATCAGGCAGTGAAAGCCAGTGAGAAAAAATACGACGCACCAGCATATGTGCAGTTGGCTATTATGTATCAAGAATCGCATTTTGCATCAGACGCCAAACCCCCTAGAGAAAAATTATTTGGTGTAATACCTTGGTTTCGACCAACAACTGCTTATGGTTTTGCCCAAGTGAAAGATGCCACTTGGGATTGGTATCAGCTAAAAACCCGAAATTATAGTGGAGATCGTGATGATTTTGAGGATGCAGCAGATTTTGTAGGTTGGTATATTAATCAGTCTAGCAAGCGTTCGGGTATTCACAAATCAGATGCTTATAATCAGTATTTAGCCTATCACGAAGGGCATGGTGGCTTTAAGAAAAAATCGTACAAAAAAAAGCCTTGGTTGATGAAAATTGCCCGCAAGGTTGATGACAATGCTAAGCGCTACAAACGCCAGCTTAGGCAATGTTCTGCTGATTTAGAGAGTAATTCAATTTGGCGCTTTTTTAATTGGCTGTAAAAATATGTGGATAAAAGTATTAGACAAAGCGCCAAAAGAAGGTACTATGCTGGCAGTTACGGCAGCGGGCAAAGCGCTTTTTGTGACGCTGAATAATGGTCAGCTTTATTGCGCTGAAAATCGGTGCCCGCATGAAGATATCGCATTAACATTGGGTTGTTTAAAAGGCAATCGGGTTAAGTGTTCTTTGCACGGTTATAGTTTTGATTTGGCGACGGGTGAGAGTTCTGAGGTGGATGTGGGGGCTATGCAAACGTATCCTGTCAAACAAGATAATAATGAAATTTATATAGAGGTTTAATCGTGAGTACAAAATCCCAGGCATTAATGAAGTCTATTATTCAGCGCGTGGCCACTGGCCCGGATTTGAGTAAAGACATTGATTTTGAAGAAGCAAAAGCAGGTATGCAAGCTATTTTACGGGGTGAAATTGACGACGTGCAATCAGCCATTTTCTTAATTGCCTTGCGTATGAAGCGCGAAAGTCAAGAGGAAAATGAAGGTATTTTGGCAGCTATTTTGGCAGAAAGTGATAAACAAAGCGTTAATGTGCCTGATTTGGTTGATTTGGGAGATCCGTACAGTGGCTATAATCGTTCTGTACCAATTTCATCTTTTTTACCGCCTGTGTTGGCTGAGTTAGGTTTGCCAACGGTTATTCACAGCTTGGATGCGGTAAGTCCAAAATTTGGTTTGACACACCGCCATATTAATCAAGCACTTGGCTTGGAGGTTGATCATTCTACAACGCAGGCGAAAGCTCGCTTGGAAGATAGCGCTATTGGCTGGAGTTATATTGATCAGGCGAGTTATTGTAAAGGCTTGCACAATATGGTGTCACTGCGCGATCGTGTGATTAAGCGCACGGTGGTCAATACCGTAGAAACGCTAATTGGCCCACTTCGCGGTAACAATACGCACTCAATTTTGGGTTATGTGCATAAGCCTTATCCGCCAATTTATGCAGATTTGGTGAAAGCCTCTGGTATGGAAACAGCACTGCTGGTTCGTGGTGTGGAAGGTGGGGTTATTCCCTCATTGCGCCAAAAAGGATTGATGATTTCGTATGCAGGCAAAGTGGAAAAAAATCGCGTAGATATTGAACCTGCTTTGCTGGGTATTAAGCAAACCATGCGCGCTATTGCATTTCCAGAAGGATTGAGTGTTGAAAATGACATCCCTGCCTTGGCTGAATATACGGTGAAACTGGGCAAGGCTGCTTTGTCAGGTGAGCAAGGTATGTTTTATGATGGCTTGGTGTTGGCTGGCAGTTTAATTCTTTGGCATACTAAAAAGGCTGATTCATTAGCCATAGGTGCCGAAATGACAAGGGCAGTGTTGGACTCTGGTAAGGCGCTGAAGCGCTTATAATTTGAGAAATAAGAATAACTAAAGCGTTGAATTTGCTGGCGTATCATAAAAAAGCAACAATATAAGTGGCTAGATAATGTTTAATCAGCAAAAGTGGGTCAATTTTATTGTTTTTAAACGTGATGCTGTGGTTTTGTATTGTTAAGTAAGGTAAAATCTTGTCTTTTATTTTGATCATTTCGACATGCCAATAATCACATTACCTGACGGAACGCAAAAAACTTTTGAACAAGCGCTGAGCGTATTTGAAGTAGCCAAATCTATCGGCACAGGTTTGGCCAAGGCAACACTGGCTGGCAAGGTAAATGGCGAGTTGGTAGATGCCTCTTATCTGCTTGAATCTGATGCCAACGTTGCCATTATTACCGCTCAAGATGAAGAAGGCTTAGAGGTTATTCGCCATTCTACTGCGCATTTGTTGGCACAAGCCACGCAAATGCTATATCCAGAGGCTCAGGTTACTATTGGTCCGGTAATTGACAAGGGTTTTTTCTATGATTTTGCTTATAAAGACGGTTTTTCAGAAGCCGATTTGGCTAAGATTGAAAAAAATATGAAAAAATTGGTTAAGCAAAATCTTAAAATTGAGCGTTCTGAGATGTCTCGTGATCAGGCAATTGCCTTTTTTAAGGCTAAAGGAGAGCATTATAAGGCTGAAATTATTGAGTCTATTCCAGCCGATCAGCCCCTTTCTTTATACCAGCAGGGTGATTTTATTGATTTATGTCGCGGTCCTCATGTGCCTTCAACCTCACGCTTAAAAGCATTTAAATTAATGAAATTGGCTGGTGCGTATTGGCGTGGTAATTCGAATAATGAAATGCTGCAACGTATCTACGGCACTGCCTGGGCAAGCAAAGAAGATCTTGAGGCGCATTTGCACCGATTAGAAGAAGCTGAAAAGCGCGACCATCGAAAAATTGGCAAAGTTCAAGATTTATTCCACATGCAAGAAGAAGCGCCAGGTATGATTTTTTGGCATGAAAAAGGCTGGACCTTGTATCAAATTGTTGAGCAATATATGCGTACAGTATTTAACGATAATGGCTATAAAGAAGTACATACTCCGCAGTTAATTGACAGATCGCTTTGGGAAAAATCAGGCCATTGGGATAAATTTGGTGACAATATGTTTACCACCAGTAGTGAAAATCGTGATTATGCGGTTAAGCCGATGAATTGCCCTGCACATATTCAAATTTTTAATCAAGGGCTTAAGTCGTATCGCGATTTGCCGCTGCGGTTGGCAGAGTTTGGTTCTTGCCATCGCAACGAGCCGTCAGGCACCTTGCACGGTATTATGCGTGTGCGCAATTTTGTGCAAGATGATGGTCATATTTTTTGCACTGAGAATCAAGTTCAATCAGAGGTGTCGAATTTTATCGATTTAACTTTTGATGTTTATAAACATTTTGGCTTTGATAAAGTGGCTATTAAACTGTCAACCCGCCCTGATAATCGAGTGGGTTCGGACGAGGTATGGGATCGCGCCGAAGCAGCATTAGCAGAAGCATTAGATGCCAAGGGTATTGAATGGGATTTACAAGCAGGCGAGGGCGCTTTTTATGGTCCTAAAATTGAATTTGTCTTAAAAGATTGCCTAGATCGTGAATGGCAATGTGGCACCTTACAAGTTGATTTTTCTATGCCAGAGCGCTTAGATGCACATTATATTGCTGAAGACAGCTCCAAGCAAACACCGGTAATGTTACATCGTGCGATTGTTGGCTCGTTAGAAAGATTTGTTGGTATTTTGATTGAGCATTATGAAGGTGCATTGCCGGCATGGCTTGCGCCTATTCAAGCAGTTGTGGTGAATATTTCTGAAAAACAGCTTGATTTTGCTCAAGCAGTTAGCGTAAAGTTAAAAAAACAAGGGCTTAGAGTGATTTCGGACTTGCGTAATGAGAAGATAGGCTTTAAAATACGCGAACATTCTATGCAACGTTTTCCTTATATTTTGGTTGTCGGCAAACGTGAAATGGAAAATAACGAGATTTCAGTACGCAAACGAGGCGGCGAAGACTTAGGGTCGATGTCAGTTGCAGCGTTTGTAGAATTAGTTAATAAAGCAACAACAGAGGAATAATTATTAAAAAATCAAATAAGAACAAAACTCGAGTTAATGATTATATTAGAGTTGCAGAGGTTCGATTAATTGATGCACAAGGCGAGCAGGTTGGTATTGTTGAAACCGGTGAGGCAAAACGAAGGGCTAAAGATGCTAACTTAGACTTGGTAGAAGTATCGCCAAATGCCAAACCGCCAGTATGCAAAATTATGGATTTTGGTAAATATGTCTATGAGTTGAAGCAGCAAAGGAAAGAGGCCAAAAAGAAACAAAAGAAAACCCAAGTTAAAACCATTAAATATCGCCCCGGCACAGAAGAGGGTGATTACCAAATTAAATTTAGAAATTTGCTTAAATTTTTAGACAATGGAGACAAAGTTAAAGTTAGTATTTGGTTCCGTGGTCGTGAAATGCAGCACAAAGAATTGGGCATGGAAATGCTAGATAGAATTGAGAAAGATACAGAAGAATTTGCTAATGTAGAACAAAAAGCAAAGATGGAGGGTCGTCAGCTAGGCATGATGCTGGCACCCAAATCGAAGAAGAAATAACCTAATCGTTATTTTTTTAATTTTAAAAAAGTTATTCGCAAGAATAACAAATATGTCCAAAGGACAAGGAGTAAATTATGCCGAAGATGAAAACCAACCGAGGTGCTGCTAAGCGCTTTAAAAAAACTGCCAGTGGTGGTTATAAGTGTAAACACTCTCACTTACGTCATATCTTGACTAAAAAGAGTACTTCCAGAAAACGCAGTTTGCGTTCGCCAGACACAGTCGAGAAAGTCGATGTGCCAATGGTTCGTAGAATGTTACCGTATAGTTAAAGGAGTATAGAAAATGGCAAGAGTATCAAGAGGTGTGCAAGCGCACGCAAGACATA
>JAJRPY010000160.1 GCA_024280535.1 Gammaproteobacteria bacterium
ACGCAGAATGAAAATCGTGTGGATTCTACTTTGTTAGCGCAATTTAGAACCAGTTTTAGGGCTTCTTTGAACACAGATCCAGATGACACGCAGACAGGGGTAGTTGCCTATTTGCCGAATGTTGCATATAAGCCAGGAGATGTGGTGGTTAAAGATGGTATTGAATACACTTGCAAAAGTTGGGCACAAGGCGGGGGTTGGTGCTCTTCTCCTGTATATGCACCAGGTTCTGCTTTGTCTTCAAGTGCTTGGGATACGGATGGCGGGACGGCAACAGTCAGCGAGAATAATGCTGATGACTTAGGGTATTGGTCGGATATAGCCTATGTTGCTGGAGATAAAATAGTTTACAACGGTAAGGCTTATGTGTGCAAGGGCTGGCCTTATACGGCTTGGTGTCAAGCAAGGGCGCCGGGCGCTAATGGCTGGCAAGACGCTTGGCAGGAATATCAGGGCAGTTATACAGTCAACGCCAGCGTGCAAGCGGATAGAGATAAGCGCACGGATCAGGAGGAGGCAGACAATCAAGCCAATCAAGCCAATTTAACGTTACAAAAACCAAGACTACAATTGAACCAAAGTAATGATAAATACACATTGCTGATTAGCGCAGCTTATGATAATGAGTCGAATAAGCCTGAAGGCTATGTATTGTATAAGGATGGGGTGGAGTATCGGACGGCAACTTGGGCTGATGGTGCAGATAGACTAGCCAGTGAGGCAGGGTTGAAGGACGCGACATTACATCGTTTTTATTTGCAAACATATCACACGCCTGTTAGGGCTGCCGGCAGGGTATTTTCTAGCAAAAGTGTGGTGCAAATTGTGGGGGTGAAAGTGACGCAGAACACGCAAACCAATCAACCACAAGCGCTATTAACCACGAGTTTATCCACTTGGACGACGACAGTGGGTAATAGTAGTAGCAAAGTTTATATTAGTGGTGGCGATGGCGATGGCGATTTTGTTATTGAAAGTTCAGATGCAAATATTGCCAGCGTTACGCTCATTCCTAGCTTTCCTAATCAGTTTATTATTGAAGCACACGCTATTGGTAGTGCTTCCATTCGTGTGCAAAAAAATGCCAGTAGCAATCAGGATTTTGTAGCCAGTAATGAGATAAATATTCCCGTTGTAGTGACCGGTAGCGCACCTGCTACCAGTACCAATCAACCAGGTAAACCAGTTATTGCTTGGTTAGCCGACTCTGTAGCATATGGTGATTTTGGTTTGCAATGGCATTTGTGGTGGGGCGATAAGGCGACCACTGCAAAATTATATGTGGATGGTACATTGACAGAAACCAAAACGCTCACAGATTTTGACACCACTAAGGGTGCACAAACAGGCGGGTTTGGATATGCCAATACGGTCACGACGGATACTGATTATGAATTTAAAGTGGCGTTGTGTAATGGCGATCGTTGCACCGAAAGTAACCCTAAGACGGTTAAATTCTTAAAACAGGGTAGTACATCAGGTGGGCAAACGCCACAGCCACAGCCACCAACAACGGGCGGGCAAACGCCACCAACTAATCATGATTTTGAGTTCAATAGCCCGCATTTTTCGATTGGATATTTGCCTTCTTGGAGTGTTAAGTGGTTTAGCAAGGCTAATGCGGCAAGTTCACAAATGGTCGATATTGACCCACTTTATACGCATGTAACCATCTCATTCGCCAAGCCTGATATTACTTATACTTCCGGTAGCCTTCAAGGCACGGGGATTAATTTTAGTGCCTCGTTTGATGCCGTCAAAGAGGCAGTGACATTGTTAAAAGCCAAAAAGGTTAAAGTATTATTAGCCATTGGCGGTGCTACATATAATAATTGGAGCGCTTTGGCGAATGAGCAGGGCACGCACAGAAAAGCCTTAGTTGATTTGATTGCCGATTTGGGCTTAGACGGGTTGGATGTTGATTATGAAATTAATGGCACAGATCATGCTAATGTTTTGCAATATTATAAATCCATTAAAGTCTTGCATTCTATCACTCAGGAAACTAACACCTTGCTCACCATTGCAGGTTGGTCAACGGGTGCCGATTGCACAGCACAAACCAGAACTGAGCGTTGTAAGGATGATCAAGGTCAATACAAAACCTCTTTCTGGGGTGGCAATGCTGGGCGCGAGCGCTTGGTGTTTAATAAAATGCAAGAGCAGGGATTAAATCCAAATACGGTATTTGATTATGTGTCTATTATGTCTTATGACGGCAGTTTTAAGCGCTTTGACCCTGTTCAATTGTATAAAAATTATCGCAACATATATACTGGAAAATTAGCAATTGGTTTTGAATTGGCTACCGAGGCTTGGGGTGGGGCAGAGTTGGTATCTACTAATGCACAGGCGTCTGAGTGTGATGGTACAACGAAATCTTCAATGCTGTCAGGTGACTCCTATCAAGTATTTGCGACTAAAAAACCTTATTCGGTAGAGCGTATAATCAAATTCCTCAAAACCCAGCCAGACAGTGCTAATAACGGCATTATGTTGTGGTCTATGTATAAGCCAGCAGGGGCGGCGCCTGCTTGTGGCAATGCGTTGGATTATGAGGCTTTTAATGTGTCCGCTCGAGAGTTTTTAGGCGGCGAAGTATTGACACCTGATCAGCAGTTGGCTAAAGATATTGATGACATATATAAACAAATAACTGAGTTTAAAACCAGTGCTAGATTTACGCAATTGGTCGCTGATGCCAATGCGCTGGAGGGTTTTAGTTTTGATCAAAGTGCCATTACCACCGAAGTTACTAACGCTGCCAGCGCCTACACTGGCACAAAAGATGCCACATTAAAAACCACTCTAGAGGAACATTTACGTGTGATGAATAGTGATTTTTCACAACAGAAATCTGCCTACGATCTAGCCTTGTTAAAGCATAATGCAGAAATTGAAGCAGCAGCAGAACTTGCAAGAACAATTCAGGTTTACACCAATCTTAGAGCCAAAGTTGCCAGTGACATCACCGAAATGAAAACCAATCTTGATAATAGCGTGACGACAGCATTAGGGCGACAAATTTTTAATGACGACAGTACAGATACAGTGCAAACTGAAATTAATCTTCAAAAGACATTAATCAATCAATTTAAAACCAAGGTAGGGGCGGAAGAGGCAACTTTAAGCACCAGTCTTAATCAAATCAGCAGTGATTATTCAGCCGTCAATGCACAAACTTTGGAAGCATTAGAGCAAACTTATATTGAGAAAAAACGCAGTTTGCAAGCTGAATTTGTCGCATTAGTGAATACGGCAATCGTCGCTATTAATGCACTAAAAGATGACGAAGTCAACGAAGATAGAGAGACTGGCGGTAGCACGCCACCGCCTACAACGGACAATAATACGACTCACGAGGTGAATATATTAAGTTATTTTGACCAAGAAACAATCGTGAATGGCACGGGAGTATCAGTGGTATTAACGTATAAAAAAGAATTGGATATTAATTTTAGAGATGCCAAAATTATAATTAGTGGTGACGCTCAATATATACCAGGGGTGGTAGCACCTGAGATGAGCTGGGTCAGCCCAAGCAAAAGTTATGGTTATGATCAGGCAACTCAAAAAGTCTTAACAATACTAACATTTGATACCTTTAACAAGGATTATACAGACACGCTATTTGGTGGAATGGGTTCAACCATTACTATGAATTTTTGGCCAACAGCCCCTGTTTTGGCTAATATCAGCGTTGTGCAAGTTACCCCGGGTAGGGTGTTGGTTGGGTCAGAAAATCCAGCTGAGGCAAAGCCTAATCGCGCTGATCCAGTAGCTTTAAAGGTTAAGGGTTGGCCAGCAACATTGGCTATGGGAACGGTAACTGATAATGATTTTGGACTGAATCAAGCATTTTTAGATAGCCAAGTGAACGCCATTTTCAAATATGAAGGTGATGGCTTTGGCGATAGGGGTGATGTGATTGAACCGATTGTCACTATGCAAACGATTCGACAAGCGCGCGAAATTGAAGCGCTGGATCAAACTGGTAAAACCAAGGTAATGCCAACCTTGGTGGTTTATACCGCTAATGGTAGTGGTGGTGGTTTGGCGCAAAACGACATTAAACCTAATTACAAAATAGAAAATTATGTTGAGCATAGTGATAACACAGTAATGGCAGACAGTAATTTGGTTAAGCATTTTCGTAATACCATTCGTATGGCAGCGAACATGCAAGCCAATAAAGATGCCGAACACCCTAATCCAGCAACCATTGTGCTGGATGCTGATTTATTTGGCGAATGGCAGAAAAATAAGTTAAATGGCACTTTTCAAAATGAATAGTGTGGCGGCAGCAACGACATTGATTGTGATACTTATAAAGAGATAAAAGTTAGAGAAGCAATGATTGTTGCGATTGATGCAGAAAAAGATTATCTGGTCAAAAAATATTCAGCTACTGCGAGCAATACTAGTAAAACGGTTGATGTTGATCGTTTAGAAGTGGTTTATCAACTGGACACAATCAAGGCAAAAATCACCGATGCCAATATTAAAAATAACATTAAAGGCTGGGTTCAGTCGCAAAACTTTATGATTAAAGAATTTGCACCAGATGTGGCATTCGGTTGGGTGATTAACTTGTGGAACCCAGGCAGTGCGCATTGGGTGCATAAGCAGTACACAGGTGAGCGCGATGTTTGGGATAATGCTTCAAGAAGTGTGGCATTATTCGTTAAATGGATTGGGGCTTATGAGGATAATGCTTACCGACCAGATTTCTTAACGTTTGATAAATATGAGCGTGATGGCTTTGGTGCAGCAGGCAAGCCAAGTTATGCGTTTTCTTCTAGGGCATGGGATAATTATCTAATGTACGTGAAGCAAATTACCGACTTTATCGACACACCAGCAATGTTGTGGCAAATTCCAGGTGGGCATATGGCGACCAAGTCAGAAGATTTGACCAATGATTCGAGTTTGTGTACTAATAATGAGTCAAGTCATTGCTTTAGGCATTTGGATACAAGTACCCATGGCGGACATTCTGCCTCAGGGGGTTCATATTTTATGGGTGATAAAAAGATTGGCAGCCATCCAGCAGATACCATTAGACAAGATGTGCTAGATATTGCTATTAGTGGCTCTCATTACAATGGTGCCACAACAGTGGCAGACTTATTGGATCAAGATGCGGGGCATAATTGGGGCAATGATGAATTGCGCCATTCTGTGTTCGCTAATGCGTTTGCTATTTTGTGGGGTGGTGGTGAAACCACAGGCTCCGTGCCAATTTCCACCAATAAAACAGGTGGCTATGACTGGCTTAAAAAGAAAATAGTAGCCTATCAAAATCAAGGAGGCATCCCGCTTTATCATCAAACCGAAGCAAGTAGTAGTACCGATTTAACAACGGTTGCTGCTTTAAATACCGAGTTAAACGCGTTGACCGCCAAGATGAACGATGAAATATTTTTGTTTAATACGGGTACTAGCTGGGTGCCTTCTACTATTTACAAATGGGAAGACTTTTTAGAGGCGTTAAAAGCCATGCACAATACAGGCATCTCAGGAGATAAATATTGGCTATTTGATGAGACAGACAGTGATGAGAAAAAGCAACAATACGCCAAAGTTGCAATTGCCGCTTTCTTAGCACAAAGTATGCAAGAAACCATTCAATACGATGCCTGCGATGAAAACTCATGGCAATTTTTCAAAGATGCGAGTGTCAGTCCTCCGATTCGTGACTCAATTGCTAACGGAGATTTTACAGTGGATCAGCCACTGGATGCTGCCTGTGGGCAAGTTGGGCAAGTGTATGCCAATTATGGCATAGACAGTCACGGTGTTGACAACCCTTATTCCTGTCCTAAAACACCAAAAATGGAAGTCACAGCAATTACCAATGCTAAATATTATGGCGCTGCTGGACCATTATTTTCTGCCCCTGATTCGGTGCTGAATGGATTGGGTTTATTGGTCGATGGCAAGCCTGGGCGCTGGGAAGATTCTGGTGATTGTGCCGGCAGACCTGCTACAGCAGATAGTTTTAAAAATCCAACTGCTGAAGGCTGGGTAAGAAGCGATTGTAAAATTTACAAAGGGCAAAAAGCCGGTAGTTTCGTTTGGGACGGATCCAGTGTCAAATCAATTGAAGGGTGTGGCTGGTGGGGACGCGGCGTTATTCAAACCACGGGCAGAGAGAATTTTGGTAAACTCAATCATTTTATCGGCAGAAGCCATATTGATAAAGCGTTAATCAACACCCGCGTGGATTGGGCTAATACTTCTATTGAAGTTAAAGCACCACCAGCAAATCCACTCTATGCCGATATGGATCTGTGTGCCAACCCAGAATTAATTTGTAGTTCTACCGAGCATAAAGAGATTAAATGGATTGCAGGTTTGTTCTTTTGGATGAACTCAGTCCAAGCGTATCATCAAGATAGTGGAAAATATGCAAACTGGAATTATCAGGTCGAGCTGAAAAAATATGTTGATAGTAATTTTGGTAAAGATAATTACCAACCATTAAACGACATACCTTTCATACACGCCATCTCGGGTATTGTTAATCGCGGCTGTCCTGATGTGACATGTTCAGCAGGTGACTTACATGCTAAAAGCGAAAGAGCCAATAATTTCAAAAAAGTAATGAATAGTTTTGGTATTACCATTGATTAGCCGCACAATTTTGTTTTTAATTAAAGTGGGCTTTAATCAGTTAGCCAAAGTTAAATTGCTTAAAATATAAAAAATTAGCCATTACAGAGAGTGATAAGAGCAATATTGACTAACCATGGAAAAATAGATGAACGCAAAGCAAGCAAGAAAAGCAAGTAAGCAACAAGGTTTCACCCTAATTGAAATATTGGTAGTAGTTGCCATTATCGGTATTTTAGCCAGTATTATTGTACCTAAGTTGACCAGTAAAGTGGGCTATGCACGCTCACAAACTGCGTATCACGATATTAAAACTCTATCCTCGGTGATGGAGTTATACAAACTCGATAAATTCAATTACCCTGGTTCTGACCAAGGGTTGAGTGTTTTAGTGGGTGACTATTTAGACAAAGTGCCTAAAGACCCTTGGAATAGAGAATATATTTACTTAAGCCCTGGAGTGCATAACGCCAAATCCTTCGATTTGTACAGCTATGGCGCAGATGGCACGGCTGGCGGAAGTGATGAAAACAAAGATATTAACAACTGGGAGTAATTCAAAAAACAACGCCGGCTTTACCCTGATTGAATTATTGGTGGTCATTTTGATTGTGGGTATTTTGGCAGGTTTTGTCACCTTGAGTATCAACCTTGCCAAGCCTTCCGCAATAAGCAGGCTAAAGGCAGCCATACAACAACATATTGCCCAAGTGCAAAATCACGTGCAATTATATAATCAACCCATGCGCCTAGTCATTAACAAAAATAAGTTGCAAACCTTAAGTTTCCAGCCAAATTTTAAGCCAGCCGACCCCCTAGATGATCAACCCACGCCTGTAGCAGTCTCACTTTGGCAGCCTAGTGGCGCCATCGCCGAATTACCCTTCAAGTCAGTCAAAGTAAGTGCTAGTGCTAACACAATTGAAATATTGCCAAATGGTTTTATCACCTCCGCCACACTCACATTATCCCAAGACGGACAATCTATCACCCTAAAGACCAATGCAGATAAAGCGACTAACACAAATAAAGACTAAAGGTTTCACTTTGGTGGAGGTGCTAGTAGCGCTGGTTATTGTTGCCGTATCACTGAGTGCCTTGATCACCGCTAATCAGCAAAATGCCAGCAGTATTACCCACTTCCAGCAAAAAACATTAGCCAATTTAGTGCTGGGCAATTTGAGCGTAGAAAAACGCATAGTCAAGCCCCAGATGAATTATCAATCTGGCGAATACAGCATGGGCAAAAAAACTTGGTATTGGCTCACGCACACTCAAAAAACCCCCAACAAGAACATTATTAAAACCGATTTATCGCTTTATACCAATATCAGCGAACGAGATGCCAAGCAATCAATTGCCACATTAGTGATATACTTAGAAAAATGAAACAACAAGGCTTCACCTTAGTAGAATTATTAATTGCCATAGCCATATTGTCGGTGATTAGTGTCATCTCTTATAGCGCCCTCAGCAATACACTCAAACACCAATCTTCACAAAAAGAACACAGCCAAAATTTAGACCAATTACAAAAAACCCTGCTTTATTTGGCACGAGATTTTTCTCAAACTTTTCATCAAGAAATCACCCTAGAAGGCAACAATATCCAACTTAAAAGCGTGCAAAATGATACTTTACTAACCCTTAATTACCAATTCAATGGCGGCACTATCATCCGTCAAGATGCCACCAATCCTGATCAAAAAGCACAATTGATATTATTAACATCAGCAACACAAATCAAAGTACGCCTATTGGACAATACCAATAAATGGCACACTGAATGGCAATATAAAAATGGCAGCAAAGAGTATCTCATAGCCATCGAAATTAAATTCACTCACCCATACTGGGGCGAGATTAAAAAAGTGGTGACATTGTAAATGCAAAAATCACATCAACAAGGCGTGGTACTCGTCAGCGTGTTAATTATCGTGGCAATGATTAGCCTGATGGTCAGCCTAATGTGGCAACAACAAGCACACAATTTAAAAAACACCAAAAATAGCATTCACATCAATCAAGCCATCAATTATCTCTATAGTACAGAATCTTGGGTGCAAAGCATCCTTAAACAAGACAAAGCAGGGGTTGATGATTTAACCGAGGATTGGGCCAGTAAAGTTCCTTTAATTCCAGTACCTAATGGCACTATTCAAGGAGAAATATTGGATTTACAAGCGCGTTTTAATATCAATAATTTAATAGCTGACATTAAGAAAAATGACACTCAAGCCCTTTTCAATCCAAACTACCAAAATTTGTTAAATGCACTTAACACGATATTAGGGCAAGATTTTATGAGTGATTTGATACTTGAACACATTAATTCACACCTACCACTACAAGAATTTGAACACATTTCACAGCTTAAATTAGTCAAAGGCATACCCTTGAAAGACTATCTAAAAATAAAGCCCTATCTTTACGCCAGCAAAGATAATAAAGGCATCAGAATTAACATCAACACCGCCAGCAAAGAGATTATTGCTGCCATGCATCCAAATTTATCCCTCTCAGATGCCGAAACTATTATTGAAGAAAGGCCTTTTGCCTCACTCGGGGATGCCAACAAAGCAATCAAACAAACGCTTGATGAAAATGCTTCCGAAG
>JAJRPY010000161.1 GCA_024280535.1 Gammaproteobacteria bacterium
AGATGGCTGGTTGAAACCGTTGAGAAACAAGCCAAAATTGTTGGCATCAAGACGCCAGAAATAGCCATTTTCCCTTCCCAATCAATGAATGCCTTTGCCACTGGTATGAGTAAAAACAAAGCCCTTGTTGCAGTTTCTCAAGGTCTGCTTGACAACATGAACAAAGGGGAAATTGAGGCAGTGGTCGGCCATGAGATGAGCCATGTTGCCAATGGCGATATGGTCACCCTAACCCTAATTCAAGGCGTGGTGAATACCTTTGTTATTTTCTTCTCCAGAGTGATTGGCCATTTTGTCGATCGGGTTATTTTGAAAAACCAGCGAGGCTACGGCATTGGCTACTTTGTCACCACTATATTCTCACAAATTGTACTGTCTATTTTGGCCTCAACCATTGTAATGTACGTCTCGCGCAAGCGTGAATTTGTGGCTGATACAGGGGGTGCAGATTTGGCAGGACATCAAAATATGATTGGCGCATTAAAACGCCTAGGTCAAGTAGAACCTGAAGCATTGCCCGAGCAGATGGCAGCTTTTGGCATTGACGACAAAAAAGGCTTTGCCTCATGGTTTTCCTCACACCCGCCAATCGAAGACCGCATTGCCGCGCTGGAAGCACGCGCTATGCACGCGCAAAAATAAGCAATGGCTATCGATATAAAATCCACTGAAGCTATCGAAAAAATGCGTGTGGCAGGTCGCTTAGCCGCAGAAGTTTTAGTGATGATTGAGCCTTATGTTAAAGCCGGCATCAGCACTAACGCTTTAGACAAAATTTGCCATGATTATATTGTCCAGCAACAACACGCCATCCCTGCACCCTTAGATTATCACGGCTTTCCAAAATCCATTTGCACCAGCATTAATAACGTCGTTTGCCATGGCATCCCTGGCGAAAAATTGCTCAAAAAAGGGGATATTATCAATATTGACATCACCGTCATTAAAGATGGCTACCATGGCGACACCTCCAAAATGTTTATCATCGGCAAGGCCAGCATCAAAGCACAACGCATTTGCCGCATCGCCCAAGAGTGCCTATATATAGGCATAAAAAAAGTCAAACCAGGCATTAAACTGGGCGAAATCGGCATTGCCATTGGTGCGCATGCAAGCAACAACCGCTTTTCCATTGTCCACGATTATTGCGGGCACGGCATCGGTGTAAAATTTCACACCGAGCCTCAAGTGGTGCATTATGATGATGGCAATGTTGACACTAGTCCAATATTAGAGGCTGGCATGACCTTCACCATCGAGCCTATGGTCAATGTTGGCAGTTTCGAAGTTGCCACCTCAAAGCTAGACGGCTGGACTGTGACCACCAAAGATCGCTCACTTTCAGCACAATGGGAGCATACTATTTTGGTCACCCCAACAAGTTATGAAATCCTAACACTGAGAGACGAAGAGGATATCTAAATGGCTGGCTGTGTGTGCTAAAATAAGACTTTTTTATCATTCCATTCCAAGTGTTTAAAAATCTAAGGAATTATTTTATTACTGGCCTGCTTTTTTGGATTCCATTAGGTCTTAGTATTGTTGTTATTAAGTTCTTTTTAGGGCTTGTTAATAACATTGTGCCTGCCAAATATTTGCCCGAGGCGTTGTTTAATTTAGAAGGCAGTATTCCGGGTTCTGGCATTATTTGGGTACTGCTCATTATTATTGTTACCGGTCTGCTGGTGAGCAATTTTATTGGTCGAAAATTGGTCAAATTATGGGAAAAATTATTAGACAAAATCCCCGGTTTTCGCAGCATTTACAAAGCACTCAAGCAACTGTCTGACACGGTACTTAGCCCCTCAGGCAATAGTTTTAAAAAAGCATTATTGGTTGAATATCCGCGCAAAGGCATGTGGACTATTGCCTTTCAAACTGGCGACTACCAAGGCGAAATTGCACAAAAAATTGGCGAAGAAATTATTAATATTTACGTGCCAACCACCCCAAATCCAACCTCTGGATTTTTTATTATGCTACCCAAAAAAGACACCATCGAATTAGATATGAGCGTTGATGATGCGTTCAAACTGGTAATCTCTACAGGCGTGGTAGTTCCCAACAAACCGATTAATAACAAGGAAAAAATATGAGAAGCAATTATTGTGGCGAATTAAACAAAAAACACATCAATCAAACCGTTGAAATTTGCGGCTGGGTTAATCGTCGTCGTGACCATGGTGGCGTTATTTTTTTAGACATACGCGACAAACGTGGCATTGCCCAAGTGGTCATTAACCCTGATAATGCAGATTTTGTCATTGCCGAAACCATTCGTAACGAATTTGTAGTCAATATCACAGGTCAAGTGATTCCTAGGGCTGAAGGTTTAGCCAACCCAAAATTGGCATCGGGCGAGATTGAAATTGTTGCCAAAAATATCAACATTCTCAACACCTCAAAACCCGTGCCATTTCAAATTGATGCCACCGACACCTCAGAAGAAATTCGCCTTAAATATCGCTACCTAGATTTGCGCAATGATGTCATGCAAAAACGTATGCGCCTACGCTCAAAAGTCACCCACTTTATGCGTGAATTTATGGAAAAACACGATTTCCTAGACATTGAAACCCCTTTTTTAACCAAGGCAACTCCCGAAGGCGCGCGCGACTACCTCATCCCCTCAAGAACCCACCCAGGTGATTTTTTTGCCCTGCCCCAATCCCCACAATTATTCAAACAACTGTTAATGATGTCTGGTTTTGAGCGTTATTATCAAATCGTTAAATGCTTTAGAGACGAAGATTTACGCGCCGATCGCCAGCCAGAATTTACCCAGCTAGATATAGAAACCTCATTTATGCACGAAGATGAGATTATGGCAATGATGGAAGAGATGGTGCGAGGCCTATTTAAAGATATTATTAATGTGGACCTAGGCGACCAATTCCCAACCATCACGTATGCCAATGCCCTGAGTTTATATGGCGTTGACCGCCCTGATATGCGCATCCCCATGCAATTAACCAGTATTGATGAGTTGATGCAATCGGTCGATTTTAAAGTATTTTCCGGGCCTGCCAATAGTGACGATTCTCGTGTTGCCGCTCTTTGCGTACCCGGTGGCGCTACTATTAGTCGCAAACAAATTGACAAATACACCAAGTATGTCAGCATCTATGGCGCCAAAGGTTTGGCTTACATCAAGCTTAATGAAGAAGGCCCCGCATCCCCTATCTTGAAATTTTTAGGCGATGAAGTTACCAGTAAAATTATCGAATTAACCGGCGCAAAAACTGGCGATATTATCTTCTTTGGTGCCGACAAAACCAACATTGTCAACGAGGCACTGGGCAATTTGCGCGAACAATTAGCCAAAGATTTAAACCTCTACGAAAGCCCATGGGCAGCCATTTGGGTGGTTGATTTTCCTATGTTTGAAGCAAACGATGACGGCTCATTAAGTGCTATCCACCATCCATTCACCGCACCCAGCGTTGATGCAGACACCTTAAAAGACACCGCCAAAACTGCCCTTTCCAGAGCCTATGATTTGGTCATTAACGGCTCAGAAGTAGGTGATGGCTCAATTCGCATCCATCAAATTTCAATGCAAAAAACAGTGCTTAAATTATTAGGCATCTCTGACGAAGAGGCACAAGATAAATTTGGATTTTTGCTTGACGCCCTCGAATATGGCTGTCCACCTCATGGTGGCATGGCCTTCGGACTCGATCGCCTAGTTATGATCATGACAGGTTGCGACTCAATTCGCGATGTTATTGCCTTCCCCAAAACCCAAACAGCCGCCTGTTTATTAACCAACGCACCCGCCAGCGTCCCTAGAAAAGTGCTGCGCGAGTTGAGCGTACAAGTAAGTTTGGCAAAAAAAGATTAAACCACCCAAACTAAAAACACTTAAAATAAAAAAATGAAATTAATAATAAAAAACATTAGTGTTATTAAAGAGGCAGATATTCAATTATCGGGTTTAACAGTTATTGCGGGCGAAAATGATAGTGGTAAAAGCACTGTTGGTAAATTAATGTTTTCCATTACTAAAGCAATTGGAAAATATCAAGATGAACTAGAAGAAAGCAAAGAAAATAATATTGAGCAGGCAGTAGAAAAAATTTATTTTTTTACTAGGAGGGCTTTATTTGAAGATGAAGAACTCTCAAATAAAGATGAAAAGCGCTTAATAGAATTATTAGAATTATTCCATCCACGCCATTTTATAGATGAGATAAACACTTCAGAAATTAAAGCGATAGACAGTAGAATTAATTACTTAAAAAAAATAGATATCTACAATAATAGAGTTGAAAAATTATTCACTAGTTTGCAAGAAATTATCAATCAAGACTATGATAAACATTCTGCCATAAAAAGAGCCTTTAAAAAAGTTACTTATTCAGAATTTAACAGCGAACTATGCAGTAAAAAAACTGAGCATTCTTTAATAGAAATCTCTGAAGGAAATAGCAATATTTTAACGATTAATTTTAATCAAAACAAGCTGTCCGAATTCAATTTAAAAGATGAGTTTGATTTTGATGACAGTGTTATTATTGAAACGCCAATGATACTTAATCTTAGCGACTCAATCAGAAATTCAAAATCACTTTTTGATCCACAAGATAAGAAAAGTCGTTTACGTTCATTGGGTAGGGCTAATATTACTTTCCATGTTAAAGACTTGGAGGAAAAACTAAGAGAATCTGCCTATGCAAAAGGATTGCTTTTTAATCCAGCAGACAACGCCTTATACCAAAAAATAACCAACATTATCAATGGCAAGGTGGAATTTGTCAGCGAACGCAATGAGTTTGTTTACTTTAAGGAGGATGAACAATACAGCATTATTAATGTAGCCAGTGGTATCAAATCATTTGGCATATTGCAAATGCTGCTATCGGCTAATTTTTTAGACGAACGCACTTTGATTGTTTTAGACGAACCCGAAGTACATTTACACCCAAATTGGCAATTAAAATACGCTGAAATTATTGCACTTTTAGTCAAAAATGATATTAATATTTTGGTAACAACCCATAGCCCTTATATGGTTGAAGCGTTAGAAAGATACAGCGAACAATACCAAGTAGAGGCAAATTTTTACTTAGCCAAAGATGGCGTAATTAAATCAGACAATAACAACAAGACTTTATCAGAAATTTTTACAAAACTCTCACAGCCTTTTGATATTTTCGATGAAATGGATGCGAAAAAGCTATAATGGATGCAGAAAATAAGTTTCAGGCTGAGTATTCAGATTATCTAACCAGTTTTAAAACGCTTAGTTTTGACGATGCAAATAACGAATCCTTGTGTCAAGATACAACGCACAGATATTACAACTTTGACAAAATTGTTAAATCCAGAAATAAAAAATCTACGCCTGCGTCACCTGATACGATTATTTTTAAAGACGATAAAATATATTGTGTAGAATTTAAAAATTCATTTAAAGAAGGCATTAGTCCTAGAAAACTAAAGAACAAATTAAAAGACGGACATCAAGTGTTAAAAGAAATTTTTACAGAGTTAAATTTACAACTTAAAGAGTACCAACTTATTTTTTGTGTTGTGCATAAAGGATTTGGTAAGAATAAAACAAAAGAATCAGCACAAACAAAAATGCACCGTAAATTTCAAAAATCTGTTATTCAGTTTGATTTAAAAAAATTTAAAGGTGTGTATTTTGATGATATTGTCACCAATGACATTGATTTTTTCAGACAACAATTTATAGCAAAAATAAACCCTAACCTACCCTGCTAACCCAAAATGATTACACAAATTAAACAACTCTTGCAACAAAAAAATGCTGTTTTGGTGGCGCATTACTATGTCAGTGGCGAGTTGCAAACGTTGGCAGAAGAAACGGGTGGCCTGGTGTCTGATAGTTTAGAGATGGCGCGCTTTGGGCAAAATTGCACGGCACAGACTATTGTGGTGGCAGGGGTTAAATTTATGGGGGAAACGGCTAAAATCTTATCCCCTGAAAAAACCGTTTTGGTGCTGGATGAGCGAGCCACGTGCTCTTTGGACGAAGACTGCCCGAGTGCAGAGTTTGCCCAATTTTGCGATGCGCATCCTGATAGAACTGTGGTGGTTTATGCCAATACCTCCGCTGAGGTGAAAGCCCGCGCCGATTGGGTGGTTACCTCAGGTAGCGCGCTCAAAGTGGTTAAGCATTTGCACGACAATGGCGAGAAAATCCTTTGGGCGCCTGACAAACACCTGGGCAATTATGTCAAAAATGCCACTGCTGCCGATATGTTATTATGGCAAGGGGCGTGCGTGGTGCATGAGGCATTTAAAGCAGATGCCCTACTGGTACTCAAATCCAAACACCCTGAAGCTGCCGTGCTGGTGCACCCAGAATCCCCACAAGCTGTGGTCGATTTAGCCGATGTGGTTGGTTCTACCACTGCCCTTATTAATGCAGTTCGCGATCGCCCAGAACAAACCTTTATTATTGCAACGGATAACGGCATTTTCCACAAAATGCACGAAGTGGCACCAAACAAAACACTAATTGAAGCCCCTACAATGGGTATTGGCGCTGATTGTGAAAGTTGTGCGCACTGCCAGTGGATGGCTATGAACACCTTAGAAAATTGTTTAAGCACGCTTAAAACTGGCAAAAACGAAATTTTAATCAGCCCAGAAGTGAGTCAAAAAGCACAGAAATCAATCCAAAAATTACTCAACTTTACCGCGTAAAATGAGCACATAAAAGGTAAAATTTAACCCTAATATTCACCGGAGAAACCCATGGCAGGACACAGTAAATGGCACAACATTCAACACCGAAAAGGCGCTCAAGATGCCAAACGCGGCAAAATTTTCACCAAACTAATTAAAGAAATTGTCATTGCTGCCAAATCAGGCGGTGGGGTGATTGAAAACAATCCAAGTCTAAGAATGGTGATTGACAAAGCCTTGGCTGCCAATATGAAGCGTGACACCATTGAAAATGCGGTGAAACGCGGCTCTGGCGATTTGGATGGTGAAAACTATGCCGAAGTGCGGTATGAAGGTTACGGGCTGGCAGGCACTGCCATTATGGTAGATACACTCACCGATAATCGCAATCGCACCGTGGCTGACGTGCGCCATGCGTTTACCAAGCACGGGGGCAATTTGGGTACAGATGGTTCGGTCGCTTATTTGTTTAATAAACAAGGTTTTATCAGTTTTCAATCGGGCGATGAGGACCAGATTATGGAGGTGGCACTCGAGGCGGGCGCGCAAGATATTATCAGTAATGATGACGGATCTATTGATGTGGTGACCACGCCTGAGGATTTTTTCACCGTGAAAGATGCACTTACTGATGCAGGACTAGAAGCCAACCATGCCGAGGTAACGATGGAGCCTGCCACCCGTGTTGAATTGAATTTGGGCGATGCGGAAAAATTTATGAAACTAATCGAACGCCTAGAAGATTTGGACGATACGCAGGAGGTGTATCACAATGCGGATATTTCTGATGAGGTGATGGCGCAGTTGTAAAATTATTTTATGAAAAACCCAAAAAACACTACTCTACAGATATCAGCAGTAATTCTATTCGGTGTTACTTCGTTCGTTGTTATATATATTTACTATCCTCTTTATATTGAAGACTTGCAAACAGAAAAATATATAAGCTTATTTGCAAAAATTATAACGGGTCATATTGCTATTATTAGTTTAATTTTATTATTGAAGCGTGTTAAAAATCAAGAAAAACAAATTGGCATTCAAATCAACCAACGCGTGGA
>JAJRPY010000162.1 GCA_024280535.1 Gammaproteobacteria bacterium
AAATATCTCTACCCGGCGGCTGTAGCATTGGCACACGACCGGTTAATTTACACCTAAAAGCCCTAGAAGATTTAGGCGCCCAGATAAGCGTTAAAAATGGCTATATTTATGCCAGCGCTAAACAATTAATTGGCAATGATATTCATTTTGAGCAAGTCACCGTCACTGCCACAGAAAACATCTTAATGGCGGCAACACTAGCCCAAGGCACAACCACCATTCACAATGCCGCACAAGAACCAGAAATTACTGATTTGGCAAACTGTCTGATTAAAATGGGTGCCAAAATCAGCGGCGCCGGCACCTCGGTAATTAGCATTCAAGGCGTGGCTAATTTATCAGGCGCCACCCACACAGTCTGCCCTGATCGTATTGAGGCCGGCACCTATCTAATTGCCGCGGCGATTACAGGTGGCAAAGTAACCCTTAAAAACATTCAGCATCAATCTATGCGCGCCATTATTGATAAATTGATTGAAGCCGGTGCTAACATCAACTGTCACAAAAACAGCATGGTGATTGATATGCAAGGCAAGCGCCCCATAGCCGTCAATATTAAAACCAGCGCATACCCTAACTTCCCAACCGATATGCAAGCACAATTTTGCGCGTTAAACAGTATTGCAACTGGCCAAGCCAGCGTGACCGAATCCATCTTTGAAAATCGCTTTATGCACATTCCAGAATTAACGCGTATGGGCGCGCAATTCAGCCTAGAGGGTAACACGGTTATTTCCAAAGGGGTAAAATTCTTAACTGGTGCGCATCTCATGGCAACAGATTTACGCGCATCAGCCTCACTAGTGTTAGCTGGGCTTGCCGCACAAGGTACGACAACGATTGAGCGGGTTTATCATCTGGATCGAGGCTATGAAACCATTGAAGAAAAATTAAAATTATTAGGTGCTGATATTCAGCGCATACAAGATTAGAGACTATTACTATGCTAACCATTGCACTATCAAAAGGGAGAATCCTAGCGCAAACCCTACCCTTATTAAAAAAAGCAGGTTTGGAAATTGCCGATTCGGAACTCAACTCTCGAAAGCTCATTTTAGATACCAATTTAGCCGAGGTTAAAGTTATTATTATTCGTGCGACCGACGTCCCTGTATTTGTGCAGCATGGAGCGGCTGATATGGGCATTGCTGGCAAGGATGTTTTGTTAGAGCATGGTGCGCATGGTCTATTTGAACTACTAGATTTAGGCATTGCCAAATGTCGGCTGATGGTGGCTGCACAATCTAGCGATCATTTACAAGAAAATATTTTAAAAGTTGCCACTAAATACGTCAATTCTGCCAAGCAATATTTTCAGCAAAAAGGCCAACCTTGTGAAATTATCAAACTTTACGGCGCCATGGAATTAGCCCCCATCGTTAAGCTATCACATTGTATTGTTGATTTGGTTGATACTGGCAATACCCTCAAAGCCAATGGCTTAATTCCGCTGGACCATATCGCCGATATTAGCAGTCGCTTGGTGGTCAATAGCGCCTCTTTTAAAACTAAAAATACTCAAATTAAATCTTGGATTAACGCCATAGAGAAAAATATATGATTACAAAATTATCCTCATCTCAAGTTGATTTTCAACAAAACCTCAATAAATTACTGGCTTGGGAGAGTGTTTCCAACCACACCGTTTCCAAAACAGTTGATGATATTATTGCCAATATTCGCCACACTGCTGATCAGGCCTTAATCGAATATACCAATCAGTTTGACCGGATGAAAGTCACTACTATGAGCGAACTAACGATTGAACAAAGCACGCTACAAGAAGCCTTTGAAAACCTAGCAGAGATAGAAAAAACTGCCCTACAAACCGCTGCTGATCGCGTGCGCACTTATCATCAAAAGCAAAAGCAAGACACTTGGACTTACACCGAAGACAACGGCACCCTACTTGGACAAAAAATTACACCAATCAAACGCGTTGGGTTATATGTCCCTGGTGGAAAGGCTGCCTATCCTTCCTCCGTATTGATGAACGCCATTCCTGCTAAAGTAGCGGGTGTAAAAGAACTGATTATGGTCGTTCCCACGCCTGATGGTGTTGCCAATCAACTGGTATTAGCAGCTGCTTATATTTCAGGAGTGGATGCTGTTTATACTGTCGGGGGTGCTCAAGCCATTGCTGCCCTAGCCTACGGCACACAAACCATCCCCAAGGTTGATAAAATTGTCGGTCCGGGCAATATTTACGTTGCCACTGCCAAACGCGCAGTATTTGGCCAGGTAGGCATTGATATGATTGCTGGACCTAGTGAAATTTTGATTATTTGTGATGGCAAAACCAACCCAGACTGGATTGCCATGGATTTATTTTCACAAGCAGAACACGATGAAGACGCCCAATCAATCTTACTTTGCCCTGACGCTGAATTTATAGACCAAGTGGAAGCCAGCATACTCAAACTACTACCAACAATGAATCGTAAAGACATCATCAGCACCGCACTTACCGACCGTGGCGCGCTCATTCTAACCCAAGATATGGCTGAAGCAATCCGCATCTCCAATCAAATTGCCCCTGAGCATTTGGAATTATCTGTTGAAGACCCTCAAGCTCTACTTGACGATATTGAACACGCTGGCGCCATTTTTATGGGTAGAAATACTTGTGAGGCATTAGGGGATTATTGCGCCGGGCCCAATCATGTACTGCCTACCTCAGGCACGGCAAGGTTTTCTTCACCACTTGGCGTGTATGATTTTCAAAAGAAATCCTCTTTAATTATGGTTTCAGACGAGGGTGCTAATATTTTAGGCGAAATTGCTGCCACCTTGGCTGATGGTGAAGGCTTACAAGCCCATGCACAATCTGCCCGATATCGCATTAAATAACTTCGTTTTTCCTATTTTTTTTATACTAAATTAATGGAGGTTGGCGCTTTAATTACATCCATGTCTAGAATTTTCTTAACTAAAAGCACATCACATTACTCCTAAAATGGGAATTTTTTGCCACCCCCCATTGGTGGTAATTTCATACTTGATAAATCAGGCGTCCCCCCTTCTCCGCCTTGCATACCTGCCATTTTTGCCATCATTTTCTTCATTTTTCCACCACCCATTTTCTTCATCTGCTTCTGCATTTTTTCAAATTGTTTAAGCAATTTATTAACCTCTTGTGGCGAAGTGCCCGAACCTCTGGCAATGCGATTTTTGCGAGAACCTTTGATTAACTTAGTGTGGGAGCGCTCTTTTGGCGTCATTGAATTGATAATAGCCACCATGTGCTTAGTGTCAGCCCCTCCCATGATTTGATTTTTAACCGTCTGTGGAATGTTGCCCATGCCAGGCATCTTGTCCATCAAGGCTTCCATACCGCCCATTTGCTCCATTTGCAACAATTGATCACGCATATCTTCTAAATCAAATCGACCTGAGGCCATTTTTTTAACCGATTTTTCTGCCTTTTTTTGGTCAACTTTTCTGGAAATTTCCTCCACCAAGGATAGCACATCTCCCATACCCAAAAGACGAGAAACCACGCGATCTGGATGAAACAATTCCAGCGCATCAATCTTTTCACCTACGCCTAAAAACTTAATCGGCTTGCCGGTGATATGACGCACAGAAAGGGCTGCACCACCCCGTGCATCGCCATCTGTTTTGGTGAGAATAATGCCCGTAAGCGGCAAGCGGTCAGCAAAAACTTTGGCAGTATGCGCTGCGTCCTGACCCGTCATTGAATCAACCACAAATAAAGTTTCAAT
>JAJRPY010000163.1 GCA_024280535.1 Gammaproteobacteria bacterium
AATAATGTTTACATTAAAAACTGGCTACTTCGCTTGAACTTAGTGCCAGTATAGGTCAATCATCTTATTTTGTGGACAAGATCTTTTTGATAGTTTATAGATTGGCCAGTTTTTCGACTGCTTGTTTGATGTTGTCCATGCTGGTGGCAAATGAAAATCTGACATAATTAGGTGCGCCAAAGGCTGATCCGGGTACCAAGGCGATGTTTAGTTTTTCTAGGCAGTAGGTTGTAAATTCTACGTCATCTTTTAACTTAAGGCGTTTGATTAAGCCTTCAACTCTAGGGAAGGAATAAAAAGCACCTTGAGATTTGGGGCATTCGATACCGTCGATATTGTTTAAAGCGTTGACGATAAACTCGTGGCGTTGTTCAAAGGCATGAACCATGGTGCTGATAATGCTTTGATCGCCGCTTAATGCCTCTAAAGCGGCTGCTTGTGCAATGGAGCAAGGGTTTGAGGTTGATTGACCTTGGATTTTTTTCATAGCTTTGATGATGGTTTCAGCGCCGCCGGCATAACCAATGCGCCAACCCGTCATAGCGTAGCCTTTGGAGACGCCATTTAAGACAATTGTGCGGGGTTTTAAGGTCGGCTCTGCCATAACAATATTGATAAAATCATCATTGCCCCAGCGAATGTATTCATAAATATCATCGGTGATGATGAGTACATGAGGATGTTGTTTGAGCACGGCAGCCAGTGCTTGTAATTCTGCTTTTGTGTAAACGGCACCAGTGGGATTGGAGGGGCTGTTGATTACAAATAATTTAGTGCGACTGTTAATGCTTGCTGCTAGTTGTTCGGGTGTAATTTTAAAATTTTGTTCCAAGCCAGTTTCCACAATAACGGGTGTTGCGTCTGCCAAAATGACCATATCTGGATAGCTGACCCAATAGGGTGCGGGGATAATGACCTCGTCGCCTTGGTTTAATATTGCTTGGCAAAGATTGTAAAAAACTTGCTTACCGCCTGAAGATACCATTACCTCAGCAGGGGTGTAATCAAGTGAATTGTCGCGTTTAAATTTATCAATAATGGCTTGTTTTAATGCTGGTGTGCCGTCCACTGCGGTGTATCTGGTTTGTCCATTTTTAATAGCGTCAATGCCTGCTTGTTGGATGTTGATGGGGGTGTCGAAGTCGGGCTCGCCAGATCCCATGGGAACAATTTGAACGCCTTGTGCTTTTAATTCGTTGGCTTTTGCAGTGACTGCAAGTGTTGCAGAAGGCTTAACTTTTTGGACTCTTTGGGAAAGAAACTCTGACATAATTAATAGTAAAAAATAGATTAAAATTGACTGTTTATGTTAATGAAAAAATACAACAAGTGGGCAATAAATTTCAATTAGAATCAAATTTTTCTCCTAGTGGTGATCAGCCAAGTGCGATTAAAGCGTTGGTTGAGGGGGTTAATGCGGGTGAAAAATTCCAAACCTTGCTAGGTGTGACGGGGTCGGGAAAAACCTTTACTCTGGCGAATGTTATCAAGCAAACCAAGCGGCCGAGCTTAATTATGGCGCCTAATAAAACCTTAGCCGCTCAACTATATGCCGAGATGAAAGAATTTTTCCCGCACAATGCGGTGGAATATTTTGTCTCTTATTATGATTATTATCAGCCAGAGGCTTACGTGCCTGCCTCGGACACTTTTATTGAAAAAGATTCTTCAATTAATGAGCAAATTGAGCAAATGCGACTTTCTGCCACCAAATCTTTACTAGAAAGAGATGATGTGATTATTATTGCCAGTGTGTCGGCTATTTATGGCTTGGGCGATCCTGAAAGTTATTTGTCGATGTTGCTACATTTGAGCGTGAGTGAAACGGTTAATCAAAGAGAAATATTATCCCGATTGTCACAAATGCAATATACTCGCAATGATGTGACCTTATTAAGAGGCCATTTTCGCGTGAAGGGCGAGGTGATTGATATTTTTCCGGCGGATTCAGAAGAGCAGGCGTTGCGGATTGAAATGTTTGATGAAGAAATTGAGCGACTTTATTGGTTTGACCCTTTAACGGGCGAGCGATTAAAATCCGTGCAAAGAATAACCATTTATCCGCAAACGCATTATGTTACGCCAAAATCCAAGATTTTAAATATGTTGGATGATATCAAAGTGGAGCTTAAAAGCCGCAGAAAAGAGCTATTGTCTTTAAATAAATTGGTCGAAGAACAGCGTCTAACTCAGCGGGTGCATATGGATATTGAAATGATGCGCGAGCTGGGATATTGCACGGGTATTGAAAATTATTCGCGTTATTTGTCGTCTCGAAATATAGGCGAGGCGCCGCCGACGTTGCTGGATTATTTGCCCGATAACTCGCTGGTTATTTTGGATGAATCGCATGTGACGGTGAGCCAGATTGGCGGCATGTATAAAGGCGATAGAGCGCGCAAACAAACCTTGGTTGAATTTGGTTTTAGGCTGCCGTCTGCCTTGGATAATAGGCCACTAAGATATGAAGAATTTGAGCAACGAATTAGTCAGTGTATTTTGGTGTCAGCCACGCCTGCTGATTATGAATTTGAGGTGTCCAGTCGAATTGTTGAGCAGGTGGTTAGACCAACGGGATTGTTAGATCCGAATATTGAGGTGCGACCTGTTGGCACTCAAGTAGATGATTTATTGAGTGAAATTCATCAATGTGTAGCAGTTAAGGAGCGCGTTTTAGTGACCACGCTAACCAAAAAAATGTCAGAACAATTAAGCGATTATTTGAACGATCACGGTATTAAAGTTCGTTATTTGCATTCAGATATTGACACCGTTGAGCGTGTTGAAATTATTAGAGATTTGCGTTTAGGGGTGTTTGATGTATTAGTCGGTATTAATTTATTAAGAGAAGGTTTGGACATTCCTGAGGTGGCGTTGGTGGCAATTTTAGATGCGGACAAGGAGGGCTTTTTACGCTCTGAGAGGTCGCTTATTCAAACCATGGGTAGGGCAGCCAGACATGTGCATGGCAGGGTGATTTTATACGCCGATCGAATTACCAAGTCGATGGATAAGGCCATCAACGTTACCCAAACAAGGCGCATCAAACAAGAAGCGCACAACAAAAAGCATAATATCACCCCAAAAGGTGTGGTTAAGCCCATTATCAATATTTTGGAGACAGATTTAACCAGCGAGGAAAACCATACGGATAATGAGCTACCACTCATCGTGCAACTATCCCCTGTGCAGTTAGCTAAAGAAATAAAAAATTTAGAAAAATCCATGTATAAATTTGCCAGCGAGTTGGAATTTGAGCGGGCAGCCGATATACGTAATCAAATTAAACATTTAAAGGATTCTCAATTCAAGGCAGCCTTATGACAACCGATTTAAATATTACTGAAATTTTTTATTCATTGCAGGGCGAGGCGCGAGAAGTTGGGCTACCTAGTGTGTTTATTCGCCTAACTGGTTGCCCGTTACGATGTACTTATTGTGATACGGAGTATGCTTTTAAGGGCAATAATCTAATCAGTATTGATGATATTATTATCCAAATAAAACAATACAAAACACGCTATGTTTGCGTCACAGGGGGCGAGCCATTGGCACAAATTAATTGCCATATTTTATTAGATGCCTTGGTCAAGGAGCGATACCAGGTATCGTTAGAAACCAGTGGTAGTGTGGATATTGGCGAGATTAATCCGAGCGTGTCAATTGTGATGGATTTAAAAACACCCAGTTCAAATGAGGTTGGGCAAAATTTGTATGCAAACGTTGCCAAGTTGCAGGCTAAAGATCAGTTGAAATTTGTGATTGGCTCGCGTCAAGATTTTGATTGGAGTGTGGAGACGATGCGCCAATATCCAACGGAGGCAGGTGTGTTGTTTTCCCCCGTGTTTGATCAAATTAGCCCGACAAAATTGGCAGATTGGATTATTGAATCCCAGCTTAATGTGCGTATGCAAGTGCAATTGCATAAATTACTTTGGGGTGATGAACAGGCCAAGTAGTTTTTTTTGCATT
>JAJRPY010000164.1 GCA_024280535.1 Gammaproteobacteria bacterium
GCCTAGGGACAAAATAGAGGCACGCATCGTCTTAACTAAATCGTATTCTGCGGTTAATTTGGTGAGTTTTGAGGAATTGACAAACAATGAGCCATCTGATTCAAGAATAAATTCTCCGCCCATATCCATCAATAATCTTAGCGTTGTGGAGATGTCGCTTAAATGTGGTGTGTTGTTTAATCTTAAAGGTTCATCCGCCAAAATTGAGGCAAAAAGTATGGGCAGGACGGCATTTTTAGAGCCAGCAATTTTGACTGTTCCATTCAGGGTTTTGCCGCCCTTGATAATTAATTTATACATAATTACTCAGCCATTCTTGCGGTAATTTTCTTAATTAGACTGTCCATTCCTTTGCGTTTGATGTGAGAATTAAACTGGGCACGATAATTTTTTACAACGCTCACACCGACAAAAACCACATCATAAATTTTCCAACGCTCTTTTTTAATCATTTTAAAGGACACTAAAATCATTTTTGCCCCCGCATGTGGCGTGATTTCCAGCTTGACAATGGCTTTATTGCCTTTTCTTTGTATTTTTTTATGTAGGTTAATTTCAATCGTGGCCAATTCTTTGTAAGAGTGCAACATACCAATATAATCTTTAACAAACGAAAAACGAATGTAGTCGATAAATAATTGTTGTTGTGCTGGTTTTAGTTGATCCCAATGCGTGCTTAAAGCAATTTTACTGCTGGTTTCTAAATCCAAAAAGGGCAAGATTTTTATGTTGACCAGACTTTTTGTGTTTTCTAATGAGGCTTGGTTGGCTTTTTTGAGGTCTTTAAATGAAGACAAAGCACCCAGCATAATGTTGGTGGCTGCCACCCCAGGTGAGTCGATAATTTCTTGTTGCTTGCTCAGGGTTTGAGAAGTTGTTTGTGCAAAAGAGAGGCTGACCTGTAAAACAGATAATATAATAAGCAGTGTTTTTAACATTATTTTCTTTATTAGAGAAGAAATTATTTTTTATTTTACCTTTTTCATCAATGCTTATTAAAGAAAAAATCAACAACCTTACTGCTCAGCCAGGTGTGTATCAAATGCTGGATACACAGGGGCTGGTGATTTATGTAGGCAAGGCTAAAAATTTAAAAAAACGGGTGGCTAGTTACTTTTTAAAAACGCATGAAGCGATTAAAACCAATGTTTTGGTGGCAAATATTGATACGTTTAAGGTGATTGTTACTGCCACTGAAACACAGGCCTTGTTGTTGGAATCTGAATTAATCAAGCAGCATATGCCCAGATATAATATTTTGCTCAAGGATTCAAAAAGCTATCCGTATATTTCTATTAGCAACGATAAACATCCTAGAGTTGGGTTTTTTCGGGGCAAAAAGCACGACAAACATCACTATTTTGGCCCGTATCCGTCTGCTCATGTGGTGCGCGATTCTTTGTCTTTATTGAAGAAAATATTTAAAGTTAGGCAGTGTACTAATGCGACTTATCGATCTAGATCCAGGGCTTGTTTAGAGTATCAAATCGGTCTGTGTAGTGCACCGTGTGTTGGGCATATTGCGGATGAAGATTATCAGCAAGATGTGACTATGATGTCTTTATTTTTGGCTGGGAAGGGCAGGCAAACGCTAGATGCAATATCCAAAAAAATGCAAACGGCATCCCTCAATCAAGATTTTGAACTAGCGGCAAGAATGCGCGACCAGCTAATTGATTTGCGCAAAATACAAGAGCAACATATATCCAGCTCTACGGCTGATTTGGATGTCATTGCTGCTTTTCAGCAAGAAGGCGTTAATGCCATTGAAGTGTTGTTTGTTCGCGCCGGAAAGCAGGTTGGGCGAGAGTTTATTTTGCCCAAAAACTCTTCTAATCGACCGATAGAGCAAGTATTAAGTGCATTTTTGCCCTTGTATTATTTGGGCAAAGACACGCCAAAACAACTGTTAATCAGTCATAAGTTGGCGGACAAAAACCTCATTGCCACCGCGCTGAATACCCATATCATTGACACGCCGAATAAGGATAAAAAGCATTATTTGACCATTGCTAATTTAACTTTAAGGGAAAATTTAAAGCAAAATTTATTGGCTCGATTTAGAAAAAAAACCACTTTAGTGCATTTGCAAAGTATGTTAAATTTGAAATCTTTGCCAACAATTATGGAGTGTTTTGATATTAGTCACATGATGGGCGAGGCAACAAAGGCCTCTTGCGTGGTGTTTGAGAAAGGTGTGCCAAAAGTGAGTCGATATCGCCAATTTGATATTAACAATATTACCCCAGGTGATGATTATGCCGCTATGAATCAGGTGATTTTTAGGCGTTATTCAAAGCAATTAAAAGAGGGTAAGCCGTTGCCTGATGTGGTGTTTATTGATGGTGGCTTGGGGCAACTTAATCAGGCAATAATGGTGATGGATTCTATCGGTATTGAAGGGGTTCAGTTAGTTGGCGTTGCCAAGGGCGAAAAACGCAAGGCAGGCTTGGAAACTTTGATCACTATTGAGCAGGGCAAGGTTAATAAAATCAAATTGCCACCGCACGACCCAGCATTGATGCTGATTAATCATATTCGTGATGAATCGCATCGATTTGCCATTAAAAATCACCGCTTGAAGCGTGGGAAAAATCGCACCACATCACCTTTAGAGTCGATAAAAGGGGTGGGAAAATTAAGGCGTACTGCACTGCTTAATTATTTTGGCGGGTTACAAGAGATTAAAAATGCGTCAATTGAGGAGATTCAAAAAGTAAGTGGTATTAATCTGGCATTAGCGACTAAAATAGTTGACACATTTAATTCAATTAGGTAGGTGCTATGTTTTTAATTCGTCTGTTGGTGATTGCCTTTGTAGTGGGTTATTGTGTCTGGTTTATTAGCAATAAAGTATTGGGGAGAAATCTAAAAATCGCGCGCGTTATTGCTGTAACGCTGGTTGCCACCTCTGGTGTTTATTTGCTACTCGGGGTGTTGTCGTATTTATTGGAAGGCTGATTTAAAGGAGGGTGTGTGGCACTTAGATGTAAGCCAATCACGCCGATAATAATCAATAGCATACTGCCAAATTTTAATAAATTGGCAGATTCTTTGAAATAAATAATGCCAATGGCTGTGATTAATACCGTGCCTAATCCTGCCCAAATTGCGTAGGCAATACTCATCTCGAATTTTTTAAGGGCAAATGTTAAGGCAATAAAAGATAAGGCGTAGCAAACGAAAATCAATATAGAGGGCAGAAGTTTACTAAACCCATCTGAAAATTTCATCGCCGTGGTGCCAGCAACTTCCAATATAATTGCTAATATTAGCAGTAACCAAGCCTGAATCATTGGAGACCTTTGTATAAATAGGGGTAATTAGCAAAATTCAATTTTTGTTCAATGGGTGATTTCCTTAAACCCAACCCTAGCAGGGTTGCGCTACATAGCAATCCTCTAAGAGGACTAAGATAGGGTTTAAAAAATTGCCAAGTGACTGAAAAGTGGATTTTTGATGATTATTCATATTTATGCAAAGGTCTCCATTGATATTTTTTAGAAATAATTAATGTATTTAAATGTGAGGTTCGGCTAATTATTTTGTCAGTCACATTCACTAAAATAGCCAAGTTTGACGCTTCCCAAACAGGCATATCGCGCATATGGTCGCCCATATAATCAAAATTATGCCTGCCAAATCGCTCAATCAATTTATCTGCTTTATGATGCGAAGATAGATTGAACTTAGCATGACTTGCCATCACCCCATCAAATAATTGAAGATGCTCAGCCACTGAATAAGCATAATCTTGGTGCGAGGCGGTGGCTAAAATAATGCTATCGCCCAATTGCTTGCGCTGATTAATATAGTCAATGGTTGCTTGAATGTAGGGCAGTTTAGTGGCATCAATGTTAAAGCGCTTGGCTAATTGGTTTTTTAAATACCCCTTGCCTTGAATAAACCAAAATGGGTAAATAATCAGCAGCCATGGTTGTTTTTTTAAAACGGCAATTGAAGATTCGTATAATAGGTCGGTGTTGATGAGTGTGTGATCCAAATCAACAATTAAAGCCATACGCGTCATTCTAGCGCACCCCATTTGTCAAAATAACGTTCTAAATCAGCCTCTAGCCTAGCCAAACGAATTAGTGCCTCTTGAGATTCGGGCGTTTGAAAAAATTCAGGGTCGGATAATTTTAGTTGAATATCGGCAATCTCAATTTCAGTTTTTTCAATTTTATTGGGCAGATTTTTCAGCTCTTGTTGTTGCTTGTAATTGAGTTTTTTGTCAGTCTTGGTAGGTGGATTTTGGGTTTTTTCCTTGGGTTTTTTGCTGGGTTTTTCGGCAATGATGTGGTCTTGTTTTTGGATGAGATAATCGTCATAGCCGCCCGCATATTGGTTAATCACGCCATTGCCGTCCAACACTATGGTGGAGCCAACCACATGATTTAAAAAAGTTCTATCATGAGAAATAAGAATGAGCGTGCCATTATAATCGACCAGCATTTCTTCTAGCAGCTCCAGCGTTTCAACATCAAGATCATTGGTGGGTTCATCAAGCACCAGTAAATTGGCAGGCTGGGATAGAATTTTAGCCAGCATTAAGCGATTTTTCTCACCGCCAGAAAACATTCTAATTGGCGCCATGGCTTGCTTGCCAGTAAACAAAAACTGGCGCAAATAGCCAATAATATGCTTACTTTTTCCACCAATTTCAATATGCTCACGCCCGCCCGAAACAAAATCCATGGCTTTCATATTCGGATCAAGATTTTCACGCATTTGATCAAAATAGGCTAATTGAATGGTTTTAGATCGGCGAATATAACCGCTGGTTGGTTGTAATTCGTCCAACAATAGTTTGATAAAAGTTGATTTACCAGTGCCGTTGCCGCCAATAATGCCGATTTTCTCTCCTTTTAACACCAGCATAGAAAAATCTTTAATGAGTTGCAAGCCTGCAATTTCATAAGAAATTTTCTTCACTTCAAAAACCACTTTGGAGGCTCTGTTTTCATCTTCTAAGGCATGAATTTTCACATTGCCTTTTTTGGCTCGACGATTAACAAAAGAACTGCGCATGGTTTGCAGCGCCCTAACTCTGCCCTCATTGCGGGTTCGGCGCGCTTTGATGCCTTGCCTAATCCAAACTTCTTCTTGGGCTAATTTTTTATCAAAGCGTGCATTGGCCAATTCTTCTGCATGAAGTTGTTCGTCTTTGCGTTTGACATAATCTTTGTAGCCACATTCAAATACACTTAAATGGCCGCGGTCTAAATCAAACACTTTATTGACAATGCCGGCAACAAATGAGCGGTCGTGGCTAATTAGTACCAAGGTGCCGTGATATTCTTTCAGCATTCTCTCTAAATCAAGAATGGCAGTAATGTCCATATGATTGGTTGGCTCGTCAAGTAGCAGCACATCGGGCGTTTGAATTAGCGCTCTGGCGAGCATCACACGTCGTCGCCAACCGCCAGATAGGGTGGACAGTATGGTATTGCCATTTAAGGTGAAGCGATTAAGAATGGCCTCAATTTTGTGTAGATATTGCCAGCCATCCAACTGATCAATTTTTTGTTGATATTCGCCAGCTTCGTTCAGTTTTTCTTGTTTGATGAGCTGCTGATATTTGCTTAAAATTTCGCCAATTTCCCCCAAGCCTTCGGCAACAATATCAAATAAATTTTTGTCGTTATCTTCGGGCGGGGTTTGTTCCAGATAGCTAATGGTCACCCCATTTTTAATTTTTAATTTGCCATCATCAGGCTCGATTGTGTCTGCCAAAATACGCATAAAAGTGGATTTACCCTCGCCATTTCGACCAATTAGTGCAATTTTGTCCCCTTTGAGAATAGTCGAGCTGACTTGATTTAAAATTGGCTTATCTGAAAAGCTCAAAGAAATGTTGTCAAGTGTTATTAATGGCATAGTTCCCCTGTTGACAGGTGTAAAATTTAAATTTTAGGATTAAACGTTTAAGTATGCAAAATTTTACCCAAACAATGGTGCTAGTTAAAAGAGTTGGCTTATGTATTATACTGTTAATTTTTCAGCCATTATTGGCAGAAAGTATTGAGGCGAATAATTTTACCAATATTGAGCAGGAGCAGCGTTATCTCAGCCTAATTAATGAAATCCGCTGTCCTGTTTGTCAAGGACAAAGCATTGGCGGGTCAAATGCCAGCCTTGCTAAAGATTTGCGTGAAAAAGTAAGAACATTGCTGACTGCTCAAAAAACAGATGATCAAATTCGTCGCTATATGGTAGATCGATATGGCGATTTTGTCGTATTTAAGCCACCAGTGAATAAGAGCACTTATTTATTGTGGTATGCGCCGTTTGCTTTTTTATTGTTCGGTATTTTCTTTTTTATTCGATCGTTTAAACATAAAAAAAATACTCAGTTGCCAGCGATTGACACAAGCAAGGCTAAGGATTTATTGAAGTGAGTCAATATGAGTTAATGATTGACACACAAGGACGCGGTGTGGTGGAAATCAGCCAGCAAGTAAATGCGTTGATCAATCAAACTGCTCAATTGTGCCATATATTTGTGGCACATACTTCGGCATCGCTTATAATTACGGGCAAGCAAGATCCTGATTTGTTATTGGATATAGAGCAATACTTCCAGAGCCATGTGGCTGATGCCAATCCTGATTATCGACATAACGGCGAGGGTGATTTTGATATGTCTGGGCATATTAGATCAATTCTTACCGGCGCGGCAAAAACCATTCCAGTTATGCACAAAAAACTGGCCTTAGGTGACTATCAGGGCTTGTATTTGTATGAGCATCGTGATGGGCATAATACTAGAAAACTCATCATCACCTTAATATGAGCACAGCAAAAGAATTAAGCGATTTAATGATCGAAGCCTATACGCAACAAAAAAACGGGCAGTTATCTTTGGCCATTCAGGCTTGGAATAAGTTGCTTAAGCATCAGTCTATTGATGATAATTTAAAGGCTAACGCTTACCTAAGTTTGGGCAATTTGCATCAATTACAAGGCAGTGATGATTTAGCCATTGACAATATGTCAAATGCCATTCAGGCCAATCCAAATAGTTCAGAGGCTTATTTTTGTTTGGCCTACTTAGAGCAAGAAAAAGAAAATTTTGGCTCAGCTATTGGGTATTTTGAGCAGGCTATTAAGCTTAATAACGCGGATAGTGGGGCGTTTAATAATCTGGGCAATTGTTACGATCGATTAGAGCAAAGCATTGAGGCGATTGGCGCTTATTCCCAAGCAATTTGTTTGGATGAATACTACATTGCCGCCATTTACAATCGGGGCAATGCCTATCTTAAAACTGGACAAGATGCACTGGCATTAGCGGATTTAAACAGGGCCATTGAATTGGATGAGCATTTTTATCAAGCCTATTATAATCGCGGCACTTTGCTAAAGCGCATGGGAAAATCAATCCAAGCCGAGCAAGATTTAACCAAGGCCAAGGCGCTGGCACAGCAGGCATTAGAAAGCAAAGAGGAGATTGTTTAAAATAGGCAAATTGATAAGGTAGTCATCAGACCCGCGGCTCACATTATTTTTAAATAGGCTTAAATTGTTATAGACCTTTGTATAAACCAAAATTACATCAATCCAGTAAAATCAAACCCCTCCAATCAACCAATAAAAAATCTATAATGCCCTGAAAGAATACTCAACAACCCTCTTTCGCAAATCCCTATCATAGCTTGATGATGTTTAAGATTTTTAACCCTTTAAGCTAGATATAATTTAAGCGATAAAACCTTAGAAAAACAAATATCCAGAGACTTGATATTCAGACGCTTTATTGACTTGTCTTCTTCTAAGCATGCGCCTGATCATTCCAGTATATAGTTTTAAACAACTGTACAACA
>JAJRPY010000165.1 GCA_024280535.1 Gammaproteobacteria bacterium
AAATAAAAAAATGGATTAATATTGCACTAGAAACATTAGACAAATCGGCTGTGGTTGATCATTTTCATTCTATCAGCGCGCATAAAAAATATTTGTCAATCCGCCCCATGCCAACGCTTAAGCAGGCATTAAACACCTTGCATCACCCAACAATTAATGACGATATTGAGCAAATTGCCAATTTTAAGCATATTTCTCAACAGCGGCTTATTCTTGAAGAGCTTTGTGCGCAACAATTAAGCCTGTTAAAACTCAAAAATGAACGCCAAGAAAAACTATCCAATGCGTTCAACATTTCTAATCGTTTGTCTGATCAATTATCCAGCAATTTGGGCTTTAAACTAACCCGTGCACAACAACGCAGTATTAATGAAATTAACACAGATCTCAGCTCAACGCATCCAATGCTTAGATTATTGCAAGGCGATGTGGGCTCTGGCAAAACGATTGTGGCAGTATTTGCCTGCTTACAAGCGGTGGAAAACGGATTTCAAACTGCGATTATGGCACCCACTGAAATTCTAGCCAATCAGCATTTTCACGGCTTTAACGATTATCTGCACCCGCTTGCTATTCAAACCGCACTGCTAACGGGCACTCAAACCAGCAGTGAGCGCAATGAGCAATTGGCATTAATTCATTCGGGCGAGGCACAGGTGGTGATTGGCACTCATGCCTTATTCCAAGAGGCAGTTGAGTTTAAAAAATTGGGTTTTATTGTCATTGATGAGCAGCATAAATTTGGCGTCCATCAAAGATTATCATTGGCACAAAAGGCATGCAACACGCCGCATCAGTTGGTGATGACTGCCACGCCTATTCCACGCTCGCTAACAATGAGTGCTTATGCAGATTTGGATTCGTCCATCATTGACGAACTGCCACCAGGTAGAAGCCCGATTAACACCATCGTCTTGGCTAATCACAAAAAAGACAAGGTGCTTGACAAAATTAAACAAGTTTGCGCCCAAGGCAACCAAGTATATTGGGTTTGCACGCTGATTGAAGAATCCGAAGCATTGCGCGCCCAATCGGCAATTGATTCGCACTATTATTTACAAGAAAATCTAGCCGATTTATCCATTGTACTGATTCATGGCAAAATGAACAAGCAAGAGAAAAGCGATATTATGGTGCGTTTTAGTGGTGGTGATATAGATGTTTTGGTGGCGACGACAGTGATTGAAGTTGGGGTTAATGTGCCGAATGCCTCGCTAATGGTGATTGAAAATTCGGAACGATTGGGCTTGGCACAATTACACCAATTAAGAGGGCGCGTTGGTCGGGGGGCGGATGCGAGTATTTGTATTCTTATGTATCAGCCGCCGTTGAGTGGCAATGCGATGAAACGTCTGGATATTTTGCGACAAACCAATGATGGCTTTAAAATTGCCAATAAAGATTTGCAACTTCGCGGCCCTGGTGAGATTTTAGGCACGCAGCAAACGGGTATTGTTAATATGAAAATTGCCAATATTGTCCGTGATGGCTACCTGCTCAAACAAGTGAACGATTACGCAACTGAATTTCTACAATTTGACGAAGACAGTCAGCAGGCGTTAATTCATCGATGGATTACCCACGATAAGGCAAAATATGCCAATACTTAACTTAAAATAACCGAATGATTGATACCCGCGAACTAATCTGGCAAGAGGCATCATGCCTTAACTCTGCCCCCCCAAAAGTCGTCGATTGGCTGAATGACGAGGCCTCATTAACGGCTAAATTAAAGCAAAAATTCGCAGATTTTTCCGTGCAATTATTATCACAACAACCCGGCCAGCCTCATGCCAACGAACTTGAAATAATCAAACTTGAATCAGACTATGTAATTCGTCAAGTTGCCCTGCTTGGCAAGCATCAAACCGTGGTTTTTGCACGCTCAATCATACCCATAACCCACGATACTCAGGCTATTTTAAGCATCGGCTCTACGCCACTGGGAGAGATTTTATTCAACGACAAACACATCAAGCGCGGGGCTATGCAAATCACAAAATCTAATCATATTTGGGGCAGAAGATCGGTATTTACCCTAGGCGGTAGCCAAATTTTGGTGAGTGAATTTTTTATGCCACATTTATATGCGTGATAAAATATTCAGTCAGCAAAATGACCTAGTGGACTTCACCTTTGATGCCCAAGTGGCAGATGTGTTTGATGATATGGTTAGACGTAGCGTACCCGGCTATCAGGCAATGATTGAAATGATTGGATTAAGTGTCAAAACTTACGGGCAGGCACAAACTAATTATTACGACTTAGGCGCCTCAACGGGTGCCACATCTGTCGCCTTGAGTGTGAATAATATTCATGCCAATAACCGCATTATTGCTGTTGATAATTCGCCCAGTATGGTTAAAAAATGTCAACAAAATTTGGCACTCAGTAAACATAATATTGATGTCATTTGTACCGATATTAACACTATCAACATTGAAAATGCCTCAATTGTGGTCTTAAATCTAACTTTGCAATTTATCGACCCCAATGCTAGACAAGCACTGATTAATAAAATTTATCAAGGACTAAACCAAGGCGGGGCGTTAATCGTTTCTGAAAAAATTCATTTTAACAATCAACACAAGCAACAATTAATGACCAATCTACACCTAGATTTTAAGCGCGCCAACGGTTATAGCGAACTTGAAATTGCTGCAAAACGCCAATCCATTGAAAATGTACTGGTAACCGATGACAAAAAAACGATTTTTCAACGTTTTAATCAAGCAGGATTTAGTACAAGCACTTGTCATTTTCAGTGTCTTAATTTTGCCTCCTTTTTGGCACTAAAATAAACTTATAAAATAAACTTATTTTCTGGCTAAACAACTGTGTATAATTTGACTTTAATTACCGTTAAGCTTGTAGGCAAGCATCAAAGACCAAAGCTTGTGGGCAAGCATTAAAAAGACCGAAGCTTGTGGGCAAGCATAAAGGCCTCCTTTTTTGGAGGTCTTTTTTTTAACTTCAAAGAGTAAAAAAAATGAATAAAACCATTTTACTAA
>JAJRPY010000166.1 GCA_024280535.1 Gammaproteobacteria bacterium
GCCATCGTGTGCATTTAACTGGTAAAGAATATCAAATGCTTGAGCTTTTATCATTAAGAAAAGGCACAACGCTAACCAAAGAAATGTTCCTCAACCATCTTTATGGCGGCATGGACGAGCCAGAGCTGAAAATTATTGATGTGTTCATCTGTAAATTGCGCAAAAAACTCTCAGTTGCAACAGGCGGCACAAATTACATCGAAACTGTTTGGGGTCGTGGTTATGTATTACGAGAACCAGACGAACACGAAATGGTGCAAACCGCTTAAAGGTTTTTATATATTTTAGAAATTTTGAACCCCCGTGTCTTTGATGTGGGGGTTTTTGTTTTGGGAGAGGTTGATTTTTATTATTTGGCTACGGTTCTTAACGATATTAGGGTTATTATGTCTAAGATACTTTGCTAGCCTCATTCAACACACTTGCAAGTTGCAACTACCAGCATACCAAAGGCTTTAATCTTACAGGAAAATAAAACTTGTAACAGTAATAATATTGCAGTACAATACGTGAACATTGGATAAATCCGAGCTTGGTAAACTAACAAATAAGAGGAAAAAATATGCACACAATGTCAATCAGTATTGATGTACCAAATTTAGATTCCGCTATTGAGTTCTACACCAAGGGGCTAGGATTTAAGAAGCTTAAAAAATTTGGCGAAGATATGTTTATACTTGATGCAGGAAAAATTAAGGTTTATTTGTTGCAAAAAGATGCAAACAGCGCTTCTACCAAATTTGATACAGCCCCTAGAAACTACGAGCGTCATTGGACGCCAATTCATTTTGATTTTGATGTTGTTGATATTGAAAAAGCACTAGAGATGGTAGTTGCAGCAGGAGGAATTCACGAAGGCGGAAGTTCTGGCGATTGGGGTAGTATTGCACATTGTTCTGATCCTTTCGGGCATGGATTTTGCTTAATCCAAGAAAAAAAGTGAGTTTTGTAATTGCGTTGCAAAAATGATGGTTTTTGCGACGATGGTTGGACATAGGAATGAGACAACCATTTTCTTATTTCACTACTGACACCATTTGACAGCTGTACATACTACGAACCGTGCGATTATCGCGTAAGTCGTATATGGTACTTTTCAAATATTGAGTTTCTGGTTAGAATCAACCAACAAAGGAGAACAATATGATAATAGAAATTACAACTTACAAATTATCGGACGGGGTGACACATGATGAAATTCTGGGCGCCTCAAAGGAGTTTGATAAGAATTATTGCTCTAGGTGCAAGGGGCTAATCAATCGTGAATTTCTTAAAACAGAAGATGGCTATATGGACATCTTCAAATGGGAAAGCAAGGCAGACGTTGAGCATGTCCAAGCTTCATTTATGCAAGATGCAGACGCTCTGGCATTCGCAAAACATCTGAATCCCGAAACACTGACTATGAATAATTATCAAGTTTTAGATAGCTATGAACCAAACGCATAAATCTGCAATCGATAAACTTCAGATTATCCCCAGCATTGGCCAAAAGGTTGGTCAAATGCTGGTAGATATTGGTATTTCAAGCGTAGACGATTTACAGGGACGCAGCCCAGAAGAGCTATACAATAAAATTTGTGTCTTTCGAGGGGAGCAGTTAGACCGTTGCGTTCTCTATCATTTTAGGTGCGCTGTTTATTTTTCTACCGAAAGCGACCACGACCCTAAACTTTTAAAGTGGTGGAGTTGGAAGGAACGAGAGATATAGATAATGAGGGTGAAACCGAATAGTGATTTTGCCCGCACAACCGACATTAAGTGCTTGCTCATTTCAAAATCATGTAAGTGGCAATACGGAGCGTCGCAAAAACCATGGGTTTTGCAACATTTCATAGCCCTAAATATGTAACATTAATTAGCTCGCTTTATAGCCCGCATTAAGCATTAAATATTTCCATCTATATGTGCGGAACTCACTTGCTTCAAAGCAATATCTCGCATCAATGCTAGCATTGAAACTGTTTGGGGTAATAGTTATGTATTACGAGAACTAGACGAACATGAAATGGTGCAAAGTGCTTAAAGAGTTTATAGATTTTAGAAATTTTGAAGCCCCGTGTCTTTGATGCGGGGTTTTTGGGTGTTTAAAAAAACAAGTTAAGCAATATCTTTGCTTCACTCTCCAGTGTTTATAATATGGTTTGATGGCGCAAATGGATGCCGTTTTCGAATGGCATGAGGGTGGACTGGCTTTTGTCCTAACCTCCCCCCATTTTTATTCCTAAACCCCCACCCCAGCCCTCCCCGCAAGGGGGAGGGAGGAAGATGAAGTTAAAAATACTTGACACCGAGTATAAAATAACATACGTCAAGTCTAGTTTATATTACCAAACACCAACACAGAGAAAACCATGCCCCAACAAGAAAAGACCGCCATTGTATCTTTATTTTCCATTACGATTGTTTTTGGTTTTTATCTTTATTTCACTAGGCAAAATTATCAGGCGGGGTTATTTGATGCACCAGATGCTAATGCTTTAATTGGCAAGTCAATTCTTTGGCTTATTTTTGGGGGTGTAGTTTTTCAACTAATAGCACAGATAGTTTTTAACATTATTTATGCGATTATTACCAAAGATGCTAATACTTCTTCGTTAATTGATGAGCGTGATAAATTGATTGAGCTTCGCACTTTACGTATTGCTTATTATATTATTTTTGTTGGCTTTATTACCACAATGATTGCTTTGGCCATGGGGCAAAGCATTTTTATAAGCATTCATTTCCTACTTTCATTTACAGTTATTGCTGGCATTGTTGAAAGTCTGATGCAGATTTTCTTTTATCGTAGAGGGATTTAATATGGGCAAAATCACCCTTATTAAACGGCAGGTAAAAAATAATATTCGCCGCCTTCGTTTTGAGCATGATGAAATGACGCAAAAAAAATTGGCTGAACTGGTTGGCGTAACTCGCCAAACTATTGTGGCGATTGAAAACGCAAAATATGCACCTTCGCTCGAATTGGCTTTTCTAATCGCTCTGGCTTTTAACACACCGCTTCAAGACGTGTTTTCGTACGAAGTTTCTAAAAATTCAGATCGAACGGCAAAATAAAGGAATTATCATGGCTAGACTTAACAGTTATTTTTGGGACTTTATTGCGAAAAAATATGCAAGAGATCCGATTATTGATCAAAAAACCTATCAAAGAAAGCTGGAACTTACCCGCCAACACATGCACCAAAATATGAGGGTGCTAGAAATTGGATGCGGCACTGGCACTATCGCCATTGCCCACGCCCCATTTGTTAAGCAGATTGATGCCATTGATGTTTCATCTAACATGCTTGCAATTGCAAAAGAAAAATCCATTGCCAATAACATCAGCAATATTACTTTTACCCAAATCAAGTTGGAGGACATGAAAATCAAGCCAGAAACTTATGATATGGTAATGGCACATTCTGTTTTGCACTTGCTAGGCGATAAAGACGCAGCGATTGCCCGCATCAAAAAAATGTTAAAGCCGAGTGGAATTTTTGTTTCAAGCACGGCCTGTATTTCTGATCATAGGATACTCAAATTTTTCCTACCTATCGGCAATGCATTAGGCTTGCTCCCGCTTGTAAGATTTTTTAGCCCAAAAGAATTGCTGAGCAGCATTTCTGGTGCTGGGTTTGAAATTTTGGAACAATGGCAACCGGGCAAAGATAAGGCACTGTTTATAATTGCTAAAAAAGAGAAATAAAATGAAAGCTGCTATTTATAAAAAATATGGATCACCAGAAGTCGTGCATATTGTCGAGCTTGAAAAGCCTGTTCCTAAAGATAATGAAGTTCTGATTAAAGTTTACGCCACAACTGTTAGCGCAGCAGATTGGCGAGCGCGTAGCCTTGAAATGCCAAAGGGTTTTTCGATGTTAGGGCGTTTGGTTTTTGGAATTTTTGCTCCAAGACAACCCATTCTTGGCACAGAATTAGCTGGAACTATTGAGGCAGTTGGCAAAGGTGTGAATAAATATAAGGTTGGCGATAAGGTTTTTGCCGATTGCGGGTTAGGGTCTGGCGCTCATGCAGAATATAAAGCCATGCCACAAGATGGAGCAATAGCACTTAAGCCTGACAATCTTAGTTTTGAGCAAGCAGCAGCGCTTTGTTTTGGTGGCACGGTGGCTTTGGATTTTTTGAAAAAACTAGGTAAAATCAAGC
>JAJRPY010000167.1 GCA_024280535.1 Gammaproteobacteria bacterium
AAAGTACAAAAATCTATGGGCAACATGACCCACCTACTTGATGAAAACATCTCTGGAATGTCGCTAATTAAAATTTATCATGCACAAACACAAGAAAGCACTAAATTTAACACACTCATTAACAATATCCGCCAACAGCGCTTTAAAATAGACATAACCAGCGCCCTTAACTCAGGCTTTGTTAGTCTATTAATCGGCTTATCATTAGCCAGCGTGGTGTATTTTTCATCCACCTCCTTACAAATGAGTGCTGGTGAATTTTTATCCTTTTTTACTGCTATGGGCATGCTGGTCAAACCAACAAAAAGTTTGGTTAATATGAACAAACCATTGCAAATTGCCATGGCTGCCGCACAAAGCGTGTTTGAACTATTAGACGAACTTGAGGAAAAAAACCAAGGCAAAAAATTACTCAAAAACACCCAAGGTGCCATCCAATTTAACAATGTGTCTTTTAGCTATTCTCCCGAATCACCCGTGCTTAAAAATATCAATCTTGACATCCATCCTGGCGAAACCATTGCACTAGTCGGATCAACTGGCAGTGGCAAAACCACCCTAATCCAACTCATTACCCGCTTTTACTCACCCACTCAAGGCTCAATCAGTATTGACGGCATTGATATTTCCGATCTTGAAATTGATTCATTGCGCTCACAAATCTCTTTTGTTGATCAAAGCGTGTGTTTATTCAATAGCAGCGTTAAAGGCAACATTGCCTTGGGTCAGCTAGATTCTATGAGCGATCAACAAATAAAACACGCAGCAACAGCAGCCAACGCCTTAGATTTTATCAGCAAAATGCGCAATCAATTTGACACCCCTATCGGTGAAAACGGCACCAAACTTTCTGGCGGTCAACGTCAACGCCTTGCCATCGCCAGAGCCATCGCTAAAGACAGTCCAATCTTAATCCTTGATGAGGCAACTTCATCCCTAGACTCTGCCACCGAGAAAAAAGTCCAGGCTGCCATTGATGAAATGCAAAAAAATCGCACCACCATCATCATTGCCCATCGCCTTAGCACCATCAAAAAAGCCGACCGCATCATTGTTCTCAAAGCAGGTAGCATCATTGAACAAGGCTCACATCAAGCATTACTAACCGCCCAAGGCGAATACGCCGCACTTTACAACCAATTCAAAGATTGATTGACAGATTTGTATCAATAGCTAGATTTAATATCTGTAAATAAAAAAAGGTAAACTGGCTATTTAACGCTTAATAACAATCATTTTATGCGCCAGCATATCCTTCATCGCATAATCAATACCGCCCACGCCATAGCCTGAATGCTTTCTACCGGCGAATGGCATCCAATCTACTCTAAAAGTGGTGTAGTCATTAATCATCACAGCACTTGCTTCTAGTTTTTCAGCCAAATCCATAGCCTTGGTAATATTATCGCTAAATACTGCCGCTTGAAATGACACCTGCAAGCTATTTGCTGATTTAATTGCGGTATTAATATCATCATAAGCATAGACACAAATCACAGGTCCAAAAATTTCTTGAGTGGATACGGTTGAATCTTTAGACGGATTTAACAACACAGTTGGCTCAAAACTAACGGCATTAATGCGCTTGCCACCCGTCATTAAAATTGCACCTTCCTCCAATGCGTCATTGACCCACGCCTCAACCCGATCAACTTCACTAGGCAAAATTAACGGACCTAAATCAGTTGTCTCGTTAATCGCATCGCCCACCACTTGTTGGGCAGCTATATCGGCAATTTTGCGCGCCATGTCTTCGGCCTTGTGTGTTGGCACGTAGAGTCGTTGTACGGAGACACAAACCTGTCCAGAATGATACATACTGGCTTTAACCACGCCATTAATAAAGTCCTCTTCTTGCTCATATTCATCAAAAATAAGCGGGGCAACGCCACCATGCTCTAAGGCACAACGCGTACCAGGTGCTAATTTGGCTTTAAGCATCCAGCCAACTTTAGCAGAGCCGATAAAACTAAAAAATCCGACTCTGGCATCAGTGACTAACTTTTCTGAATTGGATGTGTCGGTAATAGCAACTTGCAACCAGCCTTCTGGCAAGCCTGCTTGAGTAGCCAATTCAGCAAAACGCAGGCAACAAAGTGGGGTTGTTTTGGCCGGCTTAACAATCACCGGACAACCCGTGGCAATAGCTGGCACAACCTGATGAATGATTAAATTAAGTGGATGATTAAACGCACTCACTGCCACCACCACGCCAATTGGCTCCAAGGTTGTAAACGCCATACGACCCGCCCCTGCTTTGGTTAAATCCATTGGCACTTCATAACCTTTGGCGTGACGAATACCAGCAATGGCAACGCCCACCCCATCAATGGCACGCGTCACTTCCACGCGCGCATCTTTTAGCGGCTTACCCCCTTCATTGGCAATTAATTTGGCTAACGCCTCTGCTTCATTTTGCATTAAACCAGCCAGTTTTTGCAAAATCTCAATACGCTGATAAGCGGGCAAGCAATCGTGCTGGTGTAACTTGCTCGCCGTGCTTAGCATCCGCTCAACATCAGCACTATTATGCTTATCAATACGTGCCAATACTGCTTGCGTATAGGCTTGTTTTACAATTAATTTTTCCATCATTACCTCTATGCGTTTTTGAGTTGCTCGGGGAAGAGTGTTTTATTTTCTCGATAATCAATCGGCACATCAATAATATGCACACCACCCTGATCAAAACACGATTTAATTAATGCCCTAAACTCAGCGGCATGTTGCACCTTATGTCCAGTTGCACCATAACTATCAGCATATTTAACAAAATCAGGATTGTTATACTTCAACCCAAAATCAGCCAATCCCTGCCCTTCTTGCTTCCAACGAATCATACCGTAGGCACCGTCAGTAACAATCAATATCACCAAATTAAGCGCTAATCGCACGGCAGTTTCCAACTCTTGAGAGTTCATCATAAATCCTCCATCACCGCAGACTGCCATCACTTGTCTGTTTGGATAAATTAAAGCGCATGCCATCGCACTGGGCAAGCCTGCCCCCATCGTCGCCAAGGCATTGTCCAGCAATACCGTATTGGGCATATAGGTGTGATAATGTCTGGCAAACCAAATTTTATACATGCCATTATCCAATGCAATAATCGCATCCTTATCCAGCGCGCGACGCACATCTGCCACAATACGCTGGGGCAATAAAGGATACGAAGTATCATTGTCTTTTTCGTGAATGACTTGTTTAATACGCTTTTTAAATTCTAATAATACCAATGAACAATTGTCCAATTTTGATTCCAATGCTTGTGCCAAACGATTAACCGTGGTTTCAATATCGCCAATAATCTCAAGTTGTGGAAAATATACCTCATCAACCTGCGCAGAGTTAAAGTTAATATGAATTACTTTGGTACCCCCTTCCTGCATAAAAAATGGCGGTTTTTCCACCACATCATGGCCAATATTAATAATCAAATCTGCCAATGCCACCGCTCGATGCAACATATCATTTTCTGAAAGCGCTGCCGTGCCTAAAAACAAAGCATGCTCACAACTCACCACGCCTTTGCCCATCTGAGTATTAAAAAATGGAATACAGGTTTTATCAATAAACCGATGCATTGATTCAAACAACTTTTTGCGATTAGCGCCCGCACCAATTAACACTAAAGGATTCTTGGAATTTTTAATCATTTCTACCGCTATGTCTATTGCCTGCTGATCTGCATCTGGGCGACGAGTTTCGTGTACGGCAAATAATTGCCAATCTTTTACCACCTCAGAGGCCACATCTTCGGGCAACTCCAAATGCACCGCACCAGGTCTTTCCTCTTCAGCCAATCTAAATGCATCCCGCACCAAGGAAGGAATCATACTGCCATTCACAATTTGCCTTGAAGATTTGGTAATCGGCTCCATCATTCGCACCACATCAACGATTTGAAATTTACCTTGTTTGCTAGCATTAATAGGCTTTTGCCCAGTAATCATCAGCATTGGAAACGCGCCCAGTTGAGCATAAGCAGCGCAAGTGACAAAATTAGTCGCACCCGGACCCAGTGTCGCCAAACACACGCCAGTTTTTCCAGTCATTCTGCCATAAGTGGCTGCCATAAATGCGGCACCCTGCTCATGGCGCGTTAATACAAATTTAATACTTGAGCCTTGCAAAGAATCTAAAAAATCTAAATTCTCTTCACCAGGAACGCCAAAAATATATTCAACCCCTTCATTCTCTAAGGCCTTAACAAATAAATCAGATGCTTTCATACTATTCCTTTAAATAGTGAGATGGATAAAGCTCACTCATTGGAATTGAGCGACCATTATTTTGCACAATACGTACATGAGTACGATTTAACTCCCTAGGTTCTGATACGCCACAAGAATGCGCAATTACCTCAACTGCGTGATTCATATTGTGCACATAATTAGCCACTTTGCTTGCTTTATTTTTCGGATCTAAGCCTTTTTGCAGACGTTTATTATGTGTGGTAATACCTGTTGGACAAGTATTTTTATTACATTTTAACGCTTGAATACAACCAATGGAAAACATAAATCCGCGCGCACTGGTTATAAAATCTGCCCCAGCACACAACGCCCAAGCGGCTTCAGAGGGTATGATTAATTTGCCAGAAGTGATGACCTTAACGCGTTCTTTAAGATTGTATTGAATAAGCTTATCAACCAACAAGGGTAGCGTTTCTTTAATGGGTAAACCGACATTATCCAATAGTGACATAGGTGCTGCCCCTGTGCCACCATCACCACTATCTAACGTAATAAAATCTGGCGCACAAGCCTTACCCCGTTTGTTAATTTCTTGGAAAAAATCATCTAGCCAATCTGTTGCACCAATCACCGATTTAAACCCAGTCGGCTTGCCAGTGACCTCACGCACATGATTAATCATATCTAACAAATCCTGTGCACTGCTGATTTCAATATGTCGATTAGGCGATATGGAATCCTCGCCAATGCCAATACCGCGAATTTGTGCAATCTGAGGCGTTACCTTGGCACCTGGTAAAATACCGCCTTTGCCCGGTTTTGCCCCTTGACTCATTTTAATTTCAAACATTTTGACTTGCTTATGTTCGGCAATTTCAATTAATTTTTCATCACTTAACTGACCCTGCTCATCACGCACGCCATATTTTGCTGTGCCTATTTGAAAAACAATATCTGCACCCCCTTCTAGATGATAAGGCGACAAACCTCCTTCACCCGTGTTATACCAGCAACCTGCTATTGCCGCACCATTTGAAAGCGCCAACACCGCAGGTCTGGAAATTGCCCCAAAACTCATACCTGAAATATTGAAAATCGATTTTGCCCTGTAAGGTTGCTGACAAAAACCCTCGCCAATGGTAATTGGGCGTGTTTCAGATGCGTCTTTATCTAGAGTTGGAAAAGGACAATTGGCGAAAATCACAGTGCCGACAGGGCTTAGATTTTTGGTTGAGCCAAACGCAACAGTAGTATCTGTATTATTGGCCGCTTTATGCACCCAATCACGCTCTGCACGATTGAATGGCATTTCTTCTCTGTCCATAGCAAAAAAATATTGACGAAAAAATTCACCCAAACTGGAAAAAATACTACGAAAATGCCCCACAACAGGGTAATTACGCAATACGGCATTCTTTCTTTGGCTAATATCGAAGATAAAAACAATAACAACGAGTAAAGCCAATAAACCAATCACAAAAACAAATAATGTAGATAAAGCCTCCAGAACAGGGCTTGCCGCCTCGAACATTTCTATCATATTGTCTGTTTTCATACTTAAGCCCTTTTATTTAATGACACTGCTTGCAAAGCATATTATCTAATGACACTCTGCCTTGTCCATAAATTACAATCACCAGCAGCATCACACCCCAAAGTTTATGGTCATAATAACCCCCCTGCCAAATCACTGGATAAGCAACCACAGCAATAATATTAAAGACAAATAATTTAGCTGCCACCAATCTTGTCGCCAAACCCAGAACCAAAAATATTGGCAAAATTAATTCTGCTGCCGTCCCAAGATAAGCAGCAAGCTCCCAAGGAATTAATGGCACTTGGTATTCATTTTCAAACAAATATTGTGCACCTGAAGATAAAAAAGGCAACTCTGAATCCCAATTACCCAATTTTGTCAGTCCTGCACGAAAAAATGCATCTGCCACGTATAAGCGCAAACAAAGTTTAAAAACATCATTCGTATATTTGTGTAGATATGCAAAAAATTGATTGTATAAATGAATTAATTGTGCCATTATTTCTCCTCGTATTTTTATTGTATTGCCCTTCCCAGCAAAACTTCCACCTTGACGATAAATCTTGACATGACCCCCGCTCGCCAAATCAGCTTACTTGCTATTTTCATTAAGTTGCCAAATTTTAATAATAGGATACACTGATGTCCAAAAAATAACAACGCGCATTATACGACAGACCATATTGATAAGACTCAAATTTGGATGAAATATATTATGATGATTTTAAAAAACGCCAGAAAAATAAACATTATGGAACCTTTTAAACACCCTATAAGCACTCCAGTATGCAATTTTTTTGGTATCATTATTCGTATATTTAAAAAAATACACCCTTGTACTGTAGATTAAGAAGGCAACAAAGCATTATTCTTTTACCTCTAAATCAAGGAAAATGAATTATTTAACTGGGAGAAAATATGAAAAATACCTTAAAAAATTTACTATTAACGCTACTAAGTTTTGCCACGCTACAAGTCTTTGCACTTGATTTTACTTATACCAAACACGCTTGGTTTGGCGCTGGATCTGAAGGCAACGAATATGCTATTGAAGGTTATGATGCGGTTAATTATTTCACTGAGAATAAGCCTGCCAAAGGTTTGGCAGAATTTTCGTTTAACTATCGAGAAAAAACTTGGCATTTTAAAAATGCAAAAAATCTAGCCTTGTTTAAGACCAACCCACAACAATATGCACCACAATATGGCGGACACTGCGCCTGGCGTCTTGCCCAAGATGGCGAAGGTGTCTATGGCGACCCTAGGGTTTGGACTATTGTTGATAACAAACTTTATCTAAACTACAACCGAGCAACTAACAAGCGATGGGTTAAGGATATTCCTGGCTTTATCAAAAAGGGGAATGATTTTTGGCTAGGCAAACACCAATTTAAAAACCTTAATTGAGTGCACAACCTACAAAAAAAACTTGCATAGACACTTACAAAAATTAAAAACGCCAAAAAGCTTTATGCAATAAAGCCACCAGTGTTAAGATTTCTAAGCGCCCGAGTAGCATTGAAAAACTCAAAATCCACTTGGCTGCTTCGTTGATTGCGCCATAATTCTCAGCCACCGCACCCAACCCTGGGCCAAGATTATTAATACTCGCAGCCGTTGCCGAAAAGGCAGTGATTTGATCCATACCCGTAAACATTAATGCCACCATAATCAACGCAAAGGCAATCATATATAATGAGAAAAAACCCCAAACAGAAATCAAGGTGCTTTCGCCAACGCTACGCTGATTAAGCTTGATATTAATCTGTGCATTGGGATGAATAAACTTTTTAATTTCTTTCATGGCCAGTTTAAACACTAACAACATTCTCACCACCTTAATCCCCCCGCCTGTTGAACCTGCACAAGCGCCAATAAAACTGGAAAAAATCAGCAACACTGGCAAAATCACCGGCCATAATAAAAAATTAGTTGACGCAAACCCTGTGGTAGTTGCCATGGAGACACTTTGAAAAACGCCATAACGCAAGGCTTCCGACATTGTTTGATACTGCCCACTGATAAATAAAAACAGACTAACAACTGCCAGCAACACTATCAACATTAATGAATAGGCTTGAAATTCAGAATCCTTAAAAAAAGCCAGCACATTTTTCTTGCGCCATACAAAAAAGTGCAAGGAAAAATTAATACCTGCTAAAAACATAAACACCACAGCAACCAATTCAATCACTGCATTATCAAAATAACCTATGGATAAATCATGGGTAGAAAAACCACCAATGGCAACGGTTGAATAACTATGCCCAATAGCATCAAACAAATCCATCCCCGCAAAATAATAAGCCAGTGCACAAATTAGGGTGAAACTTAAGTAAATTTTCCACAAGGCTTTGGCAGTTTGGGTTAATTTTGGTGTTAATCTATCTTTGGAAATACCACTAGATTCAGCATGATACAACTCCATACCACCCACACCGAGCATCGGTAAAATAGCCACTGCCAGGACAATAATGCCCATACCACCGAGCCATTGCAACTGCTGTCGATAATATAAAATTGATTTTGGCAAATCATCCAACCCTGATAAGGCTGTCGCACCTGTTGTGGTCAAACCAGACATTGACTCAAAAAAAGCATCTGAAAAAGACATATTTAAGGCTTCTGAAAGCAAAAATGGCGTGGTTGCAAATAATGACAAAACAAACCAAAAACTGACCACGACTAAAACACCTTCTCTAATTCTAAACGCCTTGGTTGATTTTCTAACAGGTAAATACACCAATAAACCGCTTACAAAAGTCAATGAGAATGCCGCTACAAAAGAATGGGTTTCATTTTGTTGATAAATAATATCAACCAAAATAGGGGGTAATTGAGTCAAACTAAATACCATCAACAACAAGCCAATGGTTTTAAATACAATACTAAACTGCATATTATTTCCTAGTTAAGGGTATCTTTAAAAACCCGTGGTGGCTGATTAAAAGTGACTTGTGATGCGTTTTTAGTGCCACCTCTGGGCCTGACTTTACAATAATGTTAATCAAAATAACCTTCAAATAACTCTTCAACCGCGTGGATTTTACTCACATCAGTCAGCACTAACAACACATGATCACCCTCTTCAATCACCAGCTTTCCACAACCCATAATCACTTGATGATTACGCACAATCGAGGCAACCACCACGCCATCTGGCAGTTTAATTTGCTCAATACTCTTTCCCACAACATCTGAATGATTACTATCGCCATGCACAATCACCTCAATCGCTTCAGATTTTCCCTGACGCAATGAATGCACCATCATAGTATCCCCTTTGCGAATATGCGCCAAAATGCCACTGGTGGTAATCTGATCAGGCGAAATAACCATATCCACGTCCTCACTTTGTTCAGCCAAATCTTCATACACATTACGCTTAACCAGAGAAATTGTTTTATACGCGCCCAACCGTTTTGCCAAAATAGAAACAATCACATTAATTTCATCAGAATCCGTTAATGCTAAAAATAAATCTGTGCTTTCAATGCCCTCTTCTAACAATAATTCTTCATTAGACGCATTGCCACGCAACACCAGCACATCTTCCAACTCATCTGCCAACTCTTTAACTCGCTCTTTACTCTTTTCAATAATTCTAACGTGGTGATTTTTTTCTAAATGCTTGGCTAAATTCAGCCCAATATGACCGCCACCGGCAATAATGATATTTTTATAAGCCTTGTCAAGCCGTCTAAATTCTTTCAACACTCTAGAAACGCTTTCTTTTTTAGTCACAAAATAAACTCGATCGCCATCTTTGATAACCGTATCGCCATAAGCAGAAATGGCCTGACCATTGCGATACAAGCTAACAATACGCATATCAATATTGGGCAAATGCTGGTTTAATTCTTTAATCGGACGACCCACAATCGGCGTTCCTGCATAGGCCTTAGTTTCAACCAATTGCACCAAGCCATTTTCAAATTCAAACACCTGCTCAGCGCCCGGCTCCTCAACCACCCGTTTAATATAATCTGTCACCAATTCTTCAGGAGTGATAATAAAATCAATGGGAATGGCATCATTTGAAAACAATTCTTTACGGTGTAAATATTCTGCCGTACGCACACGAGCGATTTTTTTATCCACTTGGTACAGTGTATGTGCCATTTGACAAGCAAGCATATTGCCCTCATCAGAGCGCGTGACTGCAATCACCATATCCATATTTTTAATATCCGCCTCTTCCAAAATATTCGGATAAGCGGCAAATCCGCACACCGTTTTAATGTCTAAATGACGCTGAAGATCGAGCAAATTTGTCTCGTCTTTATCAATAATGGTAATGTCATTATCATCATCTTTGCTTAAATATTTAGCCAATGTTGAGCCAACTTGACCTGCCCCTAAAATTAAAATTTTCATTATTAAACCTTGTTTTTATCAATTCCTAAATCTTTAAGTTTGCGGTATAAAGTAGTGCGTTCCAACCCTGCTTTGGTTGCTACTATGGCAATATTGTGATTATTTTCTTGCAAATGATGGTTAAAATATTCTTTTTCAAATAAGTTTCTAGCCACTTTTAATGGTGCATCAAAATCTATGCCAGTAATGGCATCACAATTAGTTTTAAGCGCCTGTTGAGATAAAAATTTACGTACCAATGGCAAAATATCATGCAAAGGTTTTTTTAAGAAATCAACTGCACCGAGTTTAATCGCTTTCACCACATCTTTATGTTCTGCATGCCCCGACATCATTACAATTGGGGTTGAAAATCCTTGCTCAATCCATTCTTCTAACAAGGACATACCATCTTGACCCGGCATCCAAACATCCATCATCACCAAATCAAATGTCTGGGTTTCGATTAAACTTTTGGCCTCTTTGGCATTGGCAGCCAAACTCACCTGATAATTAACATCTTCTAGTGTGTCCATCATCGTTTCTGCATTGATGCGTTCATCATCAATAATCAAAATTCTGCCGATTATATTTATATTATCCATTGGTCTCTCCTTTTTTTTTACACTTGATGATTAAATTCAATAACCACTTTGGCACCATGCGGCTTAATATTGGAGGCAAATATACGCGCATCGTGCTGTTCAACGATATTTTGCACAATGGCCATACCCAATCCACTACCTTTAACCTTAGTCGTAACATAAGGCTCAAACACGCGATCTAGCACATCTTTATTAAAACCATCGCCATTATCAGTAACACTCAAACGCACTAAATTTTTATCTGCCACATATTCAGTGACAATATTAACGCTAATATTATCTTCCAAAGAGGATTCTGCTGAATTTTTAACCAAATTAATCAGCACTCTTGATAAACTGGTCGGATCCAACAATAATGGTGGCACATCAGCTGCCAAATCATAGTTAATTACTAAACCCTGTTGCGCATCATACAAAGAAATTGTCTGGCTAATAATATTATTCAAATCACTTAACCGGCGTTCAATTTGCGGGATGTTGGCATAATCTGCAAAGGCACTCACCATCAAATCCATTGATTTCACCTGATTAATAATAGTATTGGTGGTTTTGTCGATGACTTCCAAATCTCGGCCTTGTGATGAATCCATAAAACGATTACGCAAACGTTGTGCGGATAATAAAATGGGAGTTAATGGATTTTTAATTTCGTGCGCCATACGGATAGCAACCTCGCCCCAGGCGGCTTTTTTCTGCGCTCGATTCAGTTTGGAAATGTCTTTAATAATAATCACGTAGCCCAATATTTTTCCATAACTTTCCAGCATAGCCCCTTGACACGACAACAACAAATGCCGATC
>JAJRPY010000168.1 GCA_024280535.1 Gammaproteobacteria bacterium
CTTGAGTGGAGCATAGGTATAAACCCCTAAAGCCTCAATCGGACTATATTTATAACATTTTACTGATAGACATTTTTTAAATTCGTGCAATAATGCACTATCTTTTTTAAAAAAATAGGAGTTTGCAATGAAAGCAAGTAGAAGGGTTGACTATGTAGAGACAAAAGTTTGGGATGGTTTGGTACGTATATTCCATTGGTCTTGAGTTGTCTCTTTCTTTATTGCTTATTTTACCGATGGCAAGAGTTTGTGGCATATTTATACTGGTTATGGTGTTCTTGCTTTAATTATATTTAGAGTTTTGTGGGGGTTTATGGGCAGTAAATACGCTCGTTTTAGTCAGTTTATTTACTCCCCAGCAAGCACATTGGATTATGTAAAGACACTTGCTGACAAAAAACCAAAGCACTATGTGGGTCATAATCCCGTAGGCGGTTTAATGGTGGTAATTTTGTTGTTTAGTCTTTTTGTGGTCACCCTAAGTGGACTGAAAATTTATGCCATTGAAGAAGGGAAAGGTCCATTTTCAGAAACCAACATTTCTATTATTAGCAATGCGTATGCAGATAATGATGATTATCGATTTAGAGGGGATGAGTACGATGAACATGATGATAAAGAAGACGAAGCGGAGGAATTTTGGGAAGAAATACACGAAGTGGCAACAAATTTCACCCTATTTTTAATTTTATTACACATTCTAGGCGTGGGTGCATCAAGTAAAATACATAACGAAAATTTAATTAAAATCATGATAACTGGAAAGAAAACCTTACAACAACAGGAGAAAAAATGAAAACTTCAATATTTACTATGCTCATACTGGCATTCGTTTCAACCTCAGCAAGTTCCAACCCAGGCAAACACAATTATGAAAAATTATGTCTCAGTTGTCACTTAACTTCCAAGACAAAAGACACCAAAGCAATTGCACCGCCAATTTTCGCGGTAAAAACCCATGTTAAAACAGCCTATCCAGATCGTGAAGATTTCATCCAAACTATCGTCGATTGGGTGGAAGATCCTGATGCAGATGCCTCGCTTATGCCAGGTGCTATTAGAAAATTTGGTTTAATGCCTAAATTGCCTTATGCGCCGTCAGAGGTTCGCAAGGTGGCAGAATTTATTTACGATACCGATTTTAATTCACCTAATTGGTACAAAAAACATTATAAAGCCAAGCATCCAACCGTTCAATAATGCTAGTGCCTTAATCCAAAGATGGACAAGAAAACAAAGAATGTTATTTGGCACATCTTTTCAAATTAACTAAATAATTGGGGTCAAATGCTGTATTCAAGGTTAATGTTTTTTCGTGTGGGAAGCCTCTTTATAATAAGCATTTTTTACCAATTATGGATACAAGGTGACGTGTGAAAACCATTATTCTACATAGTCAAGATATAAAAGTGGCACAGTTGGTTGCCCAATATTTGGGTGTCAGTATTCAAAAAAAGCGTACGCATTATCGTTTTACCACTGATAAAGTGGTTGATTTAGAGGCGTTGAGGCAGCGGTTTAAGCTTGATTTTAATTTTGCGCCTGAACATTTTTCAATAGACCAGGCGGCGTTGTTTGTTAGTGATATGGATTCAACGCTGATTAATATTGAGTGTATTGATGAAATTGCAGCGTTTGCGCAATTGAAACCGCAAGTAGCGGCCATTACTGAGCGTGCAATGCTGGGTGAGTTGGATTTTGATGCCTCTTTGATAGAGCGTGTTGCTTTGTTGGCAGGGCTGGATGTGTCGGTGTTGGATAAAGTTTATACAGAAAAATTGCAGCTTAATTCAGGGGGGCAGGCGTTGATTCATTTTTTGCAGGGTAATAATATAAAAAGTGCTGTGGTGTCAGGTGGATTTACCTATTTTACCAATCGGTTGGCTGAGGATATTGGGCTGAATTATGCGAGTGCAAATGTATTGGCAATAGAGAATGGTCGTTTAAATGGAAAAATACAAGGCCGTATTATCAATGCGCAAGCCAAGGCTGATTTTATTCATGAGTTGTGTGCGCTCAATTCAATTGACACCAGTCAAGTGATTGCCATTGGTGATGGTGCTAATGATTTGGCCATGTTGGAGGTGGCAGGCTTGTCAATTGCCTATCATGCTAAGCCGATTGTTGCTAAACAAGCAGATATTGCCATTAATGTGGGTGGATTAGGTAAAATGATAGATTTATTTGATGAGTAGCTGGATATGTTGATTGAATTTGGACATTTCGCATTGGTACTGGCCTTGGCCTTTGCTCTTTTGCAGGTGGTTTTGCCGGTGGCAGGGTTATGGCGGGGTAATTTCTCGCTTGCTCAATTATCAAGACCTATGTTATGGGCTCAATTTTTTTGGACTTTAGTGGCATTTTCCGTCTTAACAAGTGCCTTTATTGGCGATGATTTTTCTGTGAAGTATGTGGCCAATAACTCTAATACTGAATTGCCAGAAATGTTTAAAATTTCTGCTGTATGGGGTGCTCACGAAGGCTCTTTATTACTATGGGCTTTGATATTATCAAGTTGGAGTGTTGCAGTATCAATATTTTCTAAGCGCCTGCCAAACGAAGTGTTAAATCATATTTTGATTGTTTTGGGGATTATTAGCATTGGATTTTTATTGTTTTTGTTGCTAACCTCCAATCCTTTTGAGCGCTTGGATATTATTCCATTACAAGGCAGAGAGTTGAATCCATTGTTGCAAGATTTTGGCTTAATTATCCACCCGCCAATGTTGTATATGGGCTATGTGGGCTTGGCAGTACCGTTTGCATTTGTGCTGTCTGCTTTGGTGCGTGGTCAGCTGGATTCTACTTGGTTGCGTTGGTCTCGTCCGTGGACATTGACCGCTTGGGCATTTTTGACATTTGGCATTACACTAGGCTCTTGGTGGGCGTATTATGAGTTGGGCTGGGGCGGCTGGTGGTTCTGGGATCCTGTTGAAAATGCCTCATTTATGCCGTGGTTGGTGGCAACTGCTTTGGTGCATTCGCTGAGTGTTAGTGAAAAACGTGGGGCATTTAAACATTGGACGGTATTGCTGGCAATTGCTGGATTTTCATTAAGTTTGTTGGGTACTTTCTTGGTTAGGTCGGGTATTTTGACATCGGTGCATTCCTTTGCAGCCGACCCTGAAAGAGGCTTGTTTATTTTAATCTTTTTGCTGATTGTTATTGGTGGGTCGTTGGCGTTATATGCTTGGCGTTCTACCTCGATGCGTAGTAGTAATTCATTTTCTTGGCTGTCTAAAGAAAGCGGACTATTGATTAATAATATTTTATTAGTGGCAGCTATGTTGAGTGTATTTTTGGGCACCATGTATCCTTTGTTGCTAGACTCATTAGGGTTGGGGAAAATTTCAGTAGGGGAGCCGTATTTTGATGCGGTATTTGTGCCTATTATGATTCCAGCAGTAATTGCTATGGCGATTGCGCCTTTTTTGCGTTGGAAAAAAGACACTGTTTCTCGTGTTGGTGCATTGCTAAAAAATGCATGGATAGGCGTGGCTATTTTGTTTGCGATTAGTGTGTATGTGGTGGATAATAAATTTATATTGTTGGCAGTTTGTTTATTCATTTGGATTGTCTCGCATTCGTTGTGGTTGTTGGTCAATCGTATGCGTCAAAATAGCCGACCAAATCTGGCTTTTGTGGGGATGCTTTTTGCGCATATTGGGATTGCTGTGTTTTTGTTAGGGGCAACGGTGACCACGCAATTGGGTATCGAAAAAGATGTTAAGATGGAGATTGATCAGTCAATCACCATTAAGGGTTATGAGTTTGTTTTTAAGGGTGTAGATGATTTCTCGTATCAAAACTATCAAGGTCATCAAGGCAGAATTGAAGTGTATCAGGCGGGTGAATTAATGGCTAATTTGAACCCAGAAAAGCGCCAATATGCAACAGGTATGCCAATGACCGAGGCAGCCATTGACCCATCACTGTATCGAGATTTATACGTGGCATTGGGTGAATCCTTAGGAGCGGGGGCATGGAGTTTAAGGATTTATTACAAGCCATTGATTAGATGGATTTGGCTGGGTGGCTTGCTGATTGCATTGGGTGGTCTGTTGGCAGCGTTTGATCGCCGGTATCGCTTAATTGCTCAAAGGGGAAAATCATGAATATGATGATTATAATGGGCGTTATGTTGCTGGTTTCGTTGGCTTGGATTGTTTGGTTTTTGAAAAAACCATTGGCAGATAATGGGGTGGATTTGCGCCAGTCAAATATTGATTTAGGTAAGCAGAAAAAATTAGAATTACAGCGTGATTTTGACCAAGATTTGATTGATCAGGTGCAATTTGAATTGGCATTGGATGAAATATCAGCTACCTTGGCAGTGGAGCTTGAGCAGCAAAGTGTCAAACCTTCAAACGTTGAAAACAACATACTTTCGATGTTGGCAATTGTAGTATTGTTACCAATTTTTTCTATTGGGATGTATCAAAGTTTAAGTACGCACAAGTTCACTACTATAACCACCCAGATTGTAAATTCAACGCCGCAAGCGCTTGAGCAAAGTATTCAGGCACTTAAGCAACATTTGGTCGATGAGCCTGATGATGCCAAGTCGTGGGCAGTGTTAGGATTGAGTTATTTTGAATTGAATAAGTTCAAAGAATCGCTTGAGGCTTATGAAAAGGCGTATCAATTAACGCCAGATAACCCAAAACTGCTGGTTGAATATGCATCAACCTTGGTAAGCACTAGTGATAATCAATTTTCAAAACGCTCAGTGGCACTTATCAAGCGCGCACTTGAGATAGATGCTAATGCTCCAGATGCGTTATATTTAGCGGGCATACTGGCAATTGACATACAACAATTTGAGTTGGCTAAGGGCTTGTGGAATAGGGCGTTGTCTGTTTTGCCTAAAGATGGCAAGGATTATCAGGCCTTAGCAGCATTGGTAGATGAATTGGAGCAGGCTGATAAGAAGCAGGCAAGTGGCACGGTTACGGCAGTAGTTACCGTCAATGTTACGATTGCTGATGATATTTTAGCCACTCGGTCAGCAGAAGATTATTTAATGATTTATGTTAAAGCTGCTAAAGGCAGACCTATGCCGATTGCGATTGAAAAACTCAAATTGAAGGATTTTAAGGGGCAGGTTGTTTTGAGTGACTTAAATTCTATTATGCCAACCAGACCATTATCAGAGCATGATAAGGTGTTGGTTGTGGCAAGGTTGAGTCGCACGGGTAATGCGATGACACAGGCAGATGATATACAAATAACCAGCGCTGTTGTGAATGTTGCTGATAATCCAACTGTTAGTTTAGAATTACAATAAGTCTATGAGCGATACTCTCAAATTAGCACAAAGCCTAATCCGCATTGATTCGATTACCCCTAATGATAAGGGTTGCCAATTATTAATGACTGAACATTTAAAGCGCTCAAATTTTGATATTACCGAGTTGAAATTTGCAGAAGTGGATAATTTTTGGGCTGCGCATGGTACTGGTTCGCCAGTATTTATGTTTGCTGGGCATACGGATGTTGTCCCTGTGGGTGAGGAGTCAAACTGGCACTTGGCACCTTTTTCTGCTGAGATAAAAGATGGGTTTTTGCATGGGCGGGGTGCGGCGGATATGAAGGGCTCCTTGGCGGCTATGTTGAGTGCTACGGAACGTTTTGTTGCTGATTATCCAAATCATCAAGGCACGATTGCATATTTAATTACGTCAGATGAAGAAGGGCCGGCAATTAACGGCACGCTGAAAGTCTGTGAATACTTGAATGAAATTGGGCAAAATGTTGATTATTGCTTGGTTGGCGAGCCATCAGCAAGCCATGTATTGGGAGATGTGATTAAGAATGGACGTCGTGGCTCGCTCAATGGCACGTTGAGGATTATCGGCAAGCAGGGGCATATCGCTTATCCGCACTTGGCTGATAATCCAATTCATTTGGCTATTCCTGCACTGGATGCGTTGAGTGATATGGTATGGGATGAAGGCAATGAGTATTTTCCGGCGACCAGTTTTCAAATCTCTAATATTCATGCGGGTACAGGGGTGACTAATGTGATTCCAGGCGAGATTGAGGTGGTGTTTAATTTTCGCTATTCAACAGAATCGACGCATGAGAGCCTGCAGGCGAGGGTTGGTGCAATATTAGACCAGCACTCACTTAATTATAAAATGGATTGGCAACATTCGGGCTATCCATTTTTAACGCCTAAGGGTGAATTGTTGAGTGCTTGCGTTGATGCGATTAAAAAAGTGGCTAAGGTGGAGGCGCAATTGTCAACCTCGGGGGGTACGTCTGATGGGCGATTTATTGCACCGATACTGAATGCACAGGTGGTTGAATTAGGGCCTTTAAATGCGACCATTCATCAAGTGGATGAGTGTGTTTCTACTAAAGATTTGGATGCTTTGAGTGATATTTATTATCATATTCTTAAAACCATGCTAAGTTAAAAAAATGATGCGTTTTGATGTTATTACGCTGTTCCCCGCTATGTTTTCAGCGATTAAAGAAGAAGGGGTAATTGCCCGTGGTATTAAAAAATCGCTATTGAGTATTCACACTTGGCAGCTTAGAGATTTTTCTGATAATAAGCACCGAAATATTGATGATAAGCCTTATGGCGGTGGTGCGGGTATGGTGATGCAAGTTCAGCCTATTCGCCGTTGTATTGCCAAAATTAAGCAAAAAAATCCTAATACCAAGGTGGTTTACCTGTCTCCGCAAGGGCAAAAATTGACCCATCAACTGGCTAAAACACTTTCTCAACTTGATGCAGTGACATTATTGTGCGGTCGTTATGAAGGGGTGGATGAGCGTGTTATTGAACAAGATGTTGATTTGGAAATTTCCATTGGAGATTATGTTATTAGTGGTGGTGAGTTGGCTGCTATGGTGCTAATTGATAGTGTTTGTAGGCAAATTTCAGGGGTGTTGGGCAATCAAGATTCGTTAAATGATTCGTTTGCTGATGGGCTGCTTGATTATCCGCACTATACGCGCCCAAAGGTAGTTGATGGTCAGCAAGTCCCCGAAGTATTGCTAAGCGGGCATCAACAGAAAATTGATGCTTGGCGTAAAGATCAGGCCTTGAAAAATACACGGCTAAAGCGTCAGGATTTAGTGACTGAATGAGCGTATAGCTATGGTTGCTTTTTTTATGAGAAAAATCTATAATAATCCACTATTCTATAATGCAAATCATCAGGTTTGCAAGTATCAAAGGAGAGCAGTATGAAATTTGTCACCGCAATTTTGCGACCACACAAACTAGATGATGTCAGAGAGGCACTTTCAGAAGTGGGTGTATCGGGTATTACCGTTACTGAAGTTAAAGGCTTTGGTCGCCAAAAAGGGCATACCGAGTTATATCGTGGCGCCGAATATCAAATTGATTTTTTGCCAAAAATTAAATTAGAAGTGGCTATAACTGCCTCAAAATTAGAAGCGGTTATTGAGGCAATTAGTAGTGTTGCCAGTTCTGGGAAAGTGGGCGATGGCAAAATTTTTGTCTCTAATTTAGAACAAGTCATTCGTATTCGTACGGGTGAAACGGATCAAAATGCACTGTAATCATTGGACAGAATAATGAAAAAAATATTAATATTATTAGCTTTAATGCCGGTCACTGCACTGGCTAACGATTTAAATGGCGCAAACACTGCCTGGATTTTAACCTCAACTGCTTTAGTATTGTTTATGACTCTGCCAGGCTTGGCGTTGTTTTATGGTGGTCTAGTACGTGCCAAAAATATCTTATCTGTATTAATGCAATGTTTTGCTATTGCGGGTTTGGCATCACTTCTTTGGCTACTGGTGGGCTACTCAATTGCGTTTGCAGACGGCAATGCATATTTGGGCGATTTGTCTAAATTTATGCTATCAGGGGTAACAGAGGACACATTAAGTGGCGATATTCCTGAAAGTTTGTTTGCCTTGTTTCAGATGACATTCGCCATTATTACCCCAGCATTAATCGTTGGCGGATTTGCCGAAAGAATGAAATTTTCAGCCGTATTATTGTTTAGTGCTATTTGGCTAATTGTTGTTTATGCGCCAATTACGCATTGGGTTTGGGGTGGCGGTTGGTTAAGTGATATGGGCATACTGGATTTTGCCGGTGGTATTGTGGTGCATATTACTGCTGGTGTTGCCGCATTAGTGGCAGCGATGGTTTTAGGTCCAAGAAATGGTTTTTTGCGTAAGCCTATGCCACCTCATAATATGACTATGACCATTACCGGTGCGGCAATGCTATGGGTTGGTTGGTTTGGCTTTAATGGTGGCTCCGCATTGGCAGCAAATGGCGATGCGGCTATGGCCATGCTGGTAACGCATATTGCAGCAGCAGCGGGGGCAATGACTTGGATGTTTTACGAGTGGATTAAATATGGCAAGCCGACAGCGCTAGGGGCAGTGACTGGTATGGTAGCAGGGCTAGGCACGATTACACCGGCTTCTGGTTTTGTGGGGCCAGCAGGTGGTTTGGTGATTGGTATTGTTGCGGGCATTGTTTGCTTTAATGCAGTTATTTTAATCAAGCAACAATGGAAAATTGACGACTCTTTGGATGTGTTTCCCGTACATGGGGTAGGCGGTATTATAGGTACATTGATGGTGGCAGTCTTTGCATCCAATGAGCTGGGTATTTTTTCTGGACAGGGTTTGAGTGAGGGTATGACTATTATGTCACAGTTAAAAGTTCAAGTGATTGGTGTTGCGGCAACGATTGTATATACGGCAATTGCAACTTATGTCATTCTTAAAGTAGTTGGCAGGGTGACTGGGCTAAGAGTCAGTGCCGAAGAAGAGCAACAAGGGCTGGATATCGTTTCTCATGAAGAAAGGGGCTACGATTTATAGTTTGAGACCTTTGTATAAATATGAATAATTTGTTAAATTTTTTGCTTTTAGCGGGTTTTTTTATGCCTAAAAAACTGCATTCATATATAATGAGACCTTTGTACAAATATGAATAATCATCAAAAATCCACTTTTCATTCACTTGGCAATTTTTTAAATCCTACCTTAGTCCTGCTGGGGTCGGGTTTAAGAAAATCACCCATTGAACAAAAATTGAATTTTGCTAATCATCCCTATTTATGCAAAGGTCTCATAATCTAACTTAATTATTTTTTTATTATCAATAGTAATGCGTATAAATCATCCATTAACCGGTTCTATGGTCGCTTTAATCACTCCTATGCTGGATAATGGCTTGGTAGATTTTGACGCACTTGAGGCCTTGGTTGAGTGGCATATTGAGGCAGGCACTAAGGCTATTGTTTCAATGGGTACCACTGGCGAGAGTGCAACGCTTAATCAGCAAGAGCATATTGAAGTAATGAAAAAAACTATTAAGTTTGCCGATAAACGCATGGCAATTATTGCCGGCACGGGTGCAAATTCTACCGCCGAGGCAATCGAACTCACTCAGGCAGCCAAAGATATGGGGGCAACAGCGTGTTTATTGGTCACGCCATATTACAATAAGCCCACTCAAGAAGGCTTATATCAGCATTATAAGTTGATTGCCGAAAGCGTTGATATTGATCAAATTTTGTATAATGTTCCTGGCAGAACTGCGGTGGATTTATCAGTGGCAACTGTTATGCGCTTAGCGACAATCAAAAATATTATCGGTATTAAAGATGCAACAGGCGATTTGAACGTGGCTCAAGCGTTAATTGACCAATGTCCGAAGGATTTTTTGTTGTATAGCGGTGATGATGCCAGTGCTATTGAATTTATATTGATGGGCGGGCATGGCGGTATTTCTGTGACCGCCAATATTGTGCCAGAATCTCTTGCCAAGGCTTACGAGGCAGCATTTGAAGATAATCGTAGTAAGGCAGAGTTGATTAATCAACCGTTGCTTAGTTTGCATCAACATTTATTTATTGAGTCTAATCCCATACCCGTTAAGTGGGCAATGTATAAAATGGGCAGGTGCGGAAGCGGTATTCGCCTGCCATTAACACAATTATCGCAACAAGGTCAAGTAACATTAGCACAAGATTTATCCAATTTAAAGGTAATATAATTATGATAAAAATAATAACAACAGTAGCAATAGCGTTATCCTTAGGGGGGTGTTTGTCAGCAGGCAACAAGCAGACAGACACAGCAGAAAAGGCAACCGATTTGGGCGAAAGAGATATTAAGTATTATTCAAATAAAACAGTTACTTCGTTAGACATTCCACCAGATTTAACCCAGCCAAGCGCTCAAAATGCGTTTAAATTAAGCGAGTATGTGTCGGATGTTAAAGAAGATACGATTAGTTTTTCTGATAAAGATAATGACCTTAAAAAAGCATCAAACATTCCTAAAATTGCTTTAAATATTGAGGTGAAGCGTGCAGGTGAGCGGCGCTGGCTAGTGGTTGAGCAAGAGGCAGAAGCAGTATGGGATTTGTCTAAAAGTTTTCTTAAATCTCATGGTTTTGAGTTGAAAAAAAGCAATAAAGAAGTAGGTATTATGGAAACAGATTTTTTAGAAAAGTATCCTGAAATTCCAGATCAATCAGTGGGTTTTGTACGCTCAATGTTAAAAAAATCCATTGCCTCGCAATACACATTACCTGTTGTTGACAAATATCGCATCCGCATTGAATCCTCTGACGATGGCAAAAAAACAGCCGTTTACTTATCACTAACCTCAATGGAAGAGGTGCTAACAAGGGCTGGAAAGGACGATGAAAACACAATTTGGCAAGCTCGCCCTAAGGATTACACATTAGAAACGGAAATGCTATATCAACTAATGACATTCCTAGGCAGCGAGGCTGAAGCGGCTAAACAAGAAATTACAACCGCCAAAGAAGCAGATAAAATAACCGTAACAGTCGTCAAAGGAATAGGCGGTTATGCCAAACTGGCATTTTCATTGCCACGCTTGGATACTTGGGATAACGTAGCTTGGGCGTTAGATCAATTAAATATTGAAGTGGATGATAAAGATGTTAAGGAAGGCAGTTTTTATGTCAATATTACTCAAACTGAAAATACTGGCATTTTCTCAAGCTTATTGAACAATCAGTCATTCCAAATTATGGTTAAGCAAATTGATGGCAACTTAACCGAGGTTTATTTTAATGATCTGTCTGAAAAAAATGAGCAAGCAACCATTGATTTGAGTTATAAATTCTTGGGCGATATTGCTAAGCAATTTTAACTAAAGACTGGTGAGCCTATCAGAGAGTTCCATTCAGCAAATCATTCAACAGCAGCGTTTATTGAGTGATTTGTCAGATGAGGATTTGATTGAATTTTGCCAACGGGCTAATAGCGCTTATCGACAAGGTCATCCAATAATCAGTGATCAAGATTATGATTTTATCTATCTTGCCGAGCTGAAGAAAAGACTGCCCCAGCACGCACTGGTTCAATCTGTTGAGCCTGAAGGACAGGGATTTTCTGATGAAAAAGTGCTGCTGCCTGAGTTGATGCTATCTACCGAAAAGGCCTATTCTTGGGCAGAAATTCACAAATGGATTGAGCGTCTTGAAAAAGCCTGTCTGGAGATTAACCTGGATAGTCAAGAGGTGCAAATTAAGGCAACACCAAAATTAGATGGATTTGCAGGATATGATGATGGTCAGCACTTATACACGCGAGGTGATGGCAAAAAAGGCAGTGATATTAGCCGTGTTTTTGAGCGCGGTTTGCAGGTTTTTAATGCCTCTGGGCGCGGTCAGGGTGCTGGGGAGATTGTGGTTAAAAAAAGTTATTTTCACCAGCATTTGGCCGACAGTTTTGAGTATCCTGGAAACTTTCAGGCTAGTCTAATTAAAGAAAAACCCTTGGACGACAAAGCCAAACAGGCTATAGCCGATCAGGCGGCGTTGTTTGTGCCTTTTGCTCAGTTGCCAAAGTGGCAGGGTAGTATTAGTGACATTTTGGAAAATTTCGAAAATATTATTAATGATGATTTGCTGGTAGTTGATTTTGATGTGGATGGTGTGGTATTTGAGGTGACCCATCAAATTTTAAAAAGGCATATGGGGGCTAATCGGAAGTTTCATCGCTGGCAAATTGCCTACAAGGAAAATAAAGACAAGGCGCAAGTTAAGGTATTGGGCGTAACGCCACAAGTGGGTCGAACGGGAAAAATTACACCAGTGGCAGAGCTGGAGCCGACACTGCTCAGTGGTGCGACTATTGTCAGGGCTACGGGGCATCACTATGGATTGGTCAAAGAACAGGGTTTGGGTGCGGGCAGTGTGGTTGAGTTGACGCGTTCAGGTTTGGTCATTCCTAAAATTGTTAAAGTGTTAAAACCGGCGGCAACCAGCATTCCTAAGCAGTGCCCAAGTTGTGATGCGGTGTTGGTTTGGCAGGCTGATTTTTTGATGTGTGTGAATCGTCAAGAATGTCCGGCGCAATGTATGGCTAGAATGGAATACTTTTTTAAAATATTGGCGAATAATGATGGTTTTGGCATTGCCACAATTGAAAAACTTTATGCGCATGGGATTCGGAAAATATCGCAAATTTATCAGCTGAATGAGCAAGCGTTTGTTGAGATGGGGTTTGGCGAGAAGACCAGTCAAAATTTACTTGCTCAATTAAGGCGCTCCGCTTCAGAGGAAATAGAAGATTGGCGTTTTTTAGCGGCATTTGGCATTGCAAGAATGGGCATGGGTAATTGTGAAAATTTGCTTAAATATTGCTCGATTAACCATATTTTTGCATTGGACGAATGTCAAATAGCTGATATTAATGGCTTTGCAACACTCAGTGCTGGGTTGATTGTGGACGGGCTAAAGGCCGTGCGTGAGGAATTTGAGCAGCTTGCTCAGTATGAATTTAATTTAGAATTAACGCCGATTAAGCAAGAAAATGTGGCGTTTTCTCATGCTTTTGTGGGCAAGAAAATTGTTTTTACTGGAAAAATGCAAGGTGTTAGAGAGGAGATGAAAAAGCACGCCAAGTCAATTGGCATACAGGTGGTTTCCAGTGTTACTAGTAAAACTGATTATTTGATTATTGGGGATAAGGTTGGGCAAAAGAAAATTGAAAGTGCGGAAAAATTTAACGTTGAAATTATTAAAGAAGAGGATTATATTGGTATGATTGCTGATGTTCAACCTAATTAGAGCGATTAATTTAAAAATAAGTTGCATTGATTGTTGAATGTCATTATAATGTTGCTCAGTTAGAATCCAAAGACGGATTTTTACAACAAACATAGACGTTTATTTAAATTCTTTATTAGTTAGGATTTAAATAGACGTTTTTTTTTGCATGCTTCACGGGGGAGTGTTGCATCAAATGGTATCGATGCCAGTTAATTTTATTTGCCAGTTTGCAGATAGGATTAACTGGCATTTTTTTTGGTTTAAAAAAGGAGTAAGACAATGAAAATGGTAACAGCAATTATTAAGCCGTTCAAGCTTGATGATGTTAGAGAGGCACTATCAGTGATTAGTGTATCAGGTATTACAGCAACTGAAGTGAAGGGTTTTGGGCGTCAAAAAGGGCATACAGAATTATATCGAGGGGCAGAATATACGGTGGATTTTCTGCCTAAGGTCAAGTTGGAAATTGCGATAGTAGCAGATCAAGTGGATGCTGTGATTAAGGCGATTAGTTCAGCGGCAAAATCAGATGGCGGCAAGATTGGTGATGGCAAAATATTTGTCACTTCATTAGAGCAAGTTATTCGTATTCGTACGGGTGAAACTGGTTCAGTGGCACTTTAAAGGAGTAATTTATGGAAAATACAATTTTAGAATTGCAATTTGCGATAGACACGTTTTATTTTTTAATGATGGGTGCCTTGGTTATGTGGATGGCAGCAGGATTCTCGATGTTGGAAGCGGGGATGGTGCGTAGTAAAAATACGGCAGAAATTCTAACGAAAAATATTGGTTTGTTTGCGATTGCTTGTACTACGTATATGGCTTATGGTTATGACATTATGTATGGCGGTGGCGTGATGCTAGACGGCATTGAGGTTATTGCCAAAGAGGCTACTTATGCAAAGCCTGCTGATTTTTTCTTTCAGGTGGTATTTGTGGCAACGGCGATGTCGATTGTTTCTGGGGCAGTGGCTGAGCGTATGAAGTTGTTTACGTTTTTTGCCTTTGCAGTGGTTTTTACAGGGGTTATTTATCCGATGGAAGGTGCGTGGACGTGGAATAGTGAATCAGTATTTGGCATGTACACGTTAGGAGAATTAGGTTTTGCTGACTTTGCAGGATCGGGTATTGTGCATATGGCAGGTGCAGCGGCAGCATTAGCAGGTGTGATTGTGTTGGGTGCTCGTCAGGGAAAATACAATAAAGACGGTTCATCAAATGCAATTCCAGGTGCGAATATGCCATTGGCGACGCTAGGCACTTTTATTTTATGGCTGGGTTGGTTTGGTTTTAATGGTGGCTCGGTGTTGGCCATGGCCAGTAAAGATAGTGCCAATTCGGTGGCAATGGTATTTTTGAATACCAATGCTGCTGCTGCCGGTGGTGTGATTGCAGCGTTAATCTTGGTTAGATTGCTTTGGGGTAAGGCAGATCTTACCATGGCGTTAAATGGTGCATTAGCAGGGCTAGTTGCGATTACGGCAGGGCCTGATACGCCAACGGCACTGGAGGCGACATTGATTGGTGCAGTGGGTGGTGTGTTAGTAGTATTCTCAATTTCAATGTTGGATAGGGTGTTTAAAATTGATGATCCGGTCGGTGCCATTTCTGTGCATGGTGTGGTGGGCTTATGGGGTTTGTTAGCTGTACCCTTAACCAATTCAGGTGTTTCGTTTACGGGGCAGCTGGCAGGTGCAGGCACAATCTTTGTATGGGTATTTGGCACTTCAATGGTTTTATGGTTAATCCTTAAAGCGGTGATGGGTATTAGAATCTCAGCAGAAGAAGAATACGCCGGTTCTGATATTTCAGAATGTGGCTTAGAGGCTTATCCAGAGTTTACAAAGTAATCCTCGCTAAAAAATTGTGAAATTTTTTGCCCTGCCCAGTGTGGGGTTTTTTTTGGTATAAAAACCTTAATAAATTATGTAGAATAGTACCTAAAAACAAGATTGATAAATAAGGAGAAAATATGATTGTTCAAGATATTATGACCACCAATGTAAAAACCGTTTCCCCGGATCAACCCGTTAAGGATATTGCATTAATGATGATTATGGATCACATTAGTGGCGCCCCTGTTGTGGACGCAGATAATAACCTAGTGGGTATTATTTCTGAAAAGGATATTTTGCAGCATATGTTTCCAGAACTTGAAGAGATTATGAGCGATACCCATTTTGATTTTGAAAATATGGAAACAAATTATAAAGACACGATGAATGCCAAAATTAGTGACATTATGACCCATGGCGTAGATAGTATTGATGTGGATATGCCTTGTTTGAAGGCAGCAAGCACGATGTGGCTTAGAAATTATCGCAGGATTCCAGTCACCCAACAAGGTAAGTTGATTGGCATTATTAGTATTGGTGATGTGCATAGAGCGATTTTTAAATCGTGTATGACCTCATAAGTTTAGTATTGCACTCTTATGAATATAGCACTTAAAATTATCTTAGTGGATAAAAATACTGGGCGTTCTGCTATGTTGCGCAGAGCCTTACAAGACAAGGGTCATGAGGTGATTTGCCGTATGAACGATAGCTCACAATTGCTTGATAGCAATGAAATGACGCATGCGGATGTGGTGATTGTGAATGCAGATATTCCAGATGAAGCAGTGTTTGCCAATCTAACGGATGTTAATAATAGCAAGCCCAAGCCGATTGTAATGTTTACCGAAGAATCAAATTCTGAAATGGCAAATTCTGCGATTAAGTCGGGTGTTAATGCTTATATTGTTGACGGGCTTGAGGAAGACCGAGTGCAGCCAATTATTGATGTTGCCATAGCGCGTTTTAGAGAGTTTCAGGCGCTGAAAGATGAATTAGACGCAACCCGTAATCAATTATCAGAGCGTAAGGCAGTTGAGAAGGCTAAGGGCTTATTAATGAAGCATAAGGGGGTCAATGAGAATGATGCCTATCAGTCTTTACGCAAGATGGCAATGGACAAAAACAAGCGTATTGTGGACGTTTCTGAAGGTGTTATTAGTGCGTTTGAATTATTGGAATAAAATGTATTAAGATTTTTTATCAGGTTCGTCGTCTATTTTTTTCAAGTAATCTTCGAACTCTTCATCCATTTTTTGAAACTCACCGTCAATTTTATCCATTTCGGCATCAAGCTCATCCTCATCCCAGTCTTTGTTTTCTTCGTTATCAAAGTTGGGTTTTTTGGTGGGATTAGGCGGGTTGTTGTCTGGGTCAGTATCCTCATTTGTACTGTCTTCTTCTTTTTCTTTGCGAATGAATAACGGTGCAAAAATTAATCCAGCTTCAAATAGTAGCCACATTGGAATAGCAATCAATGTTTGTGAGATGATATCAGGTGGAGTTAATAACATACCTAATACAAAGGCACCAATCACTACATAGGGGCGATTCTTTTTTAAGGTTTTAATGTCGGTCATACCAAACATAATAAGCAAAATAGTGGCAATAGGCACCTCAAACGCCACGCCAAAAGCAAAGGAAACTTTGAGGACAAAGTCTAGGTAATATTGAATATCTGGGGTGAAATCAACAATACTAGGGCCAATACTAGACAAAAAACTAAAAATAACTGGAAAGACAATATAGAACGAAAAAAGCAGCCCAGCATAAAATAAAATAGTTGATGAAACCACCAGTGGTACAATCATTTGTCTTTCATGTTTATAAAGTGCAGGAGCAATAAACTTCCAAACTTGATACAGCAAATAGGGCATGGCAAGATAGACTGCCATAATCAATGCCATTTTTAGCGGTGTTAAAAAGGGCGAAATAACACCAATGGCAATAATATTACTTCCTTGAGGTAAAACATTGATAATCGGGGCAGCGATAAAGCCATATACCTCATTGGCAAATGGAAAAATGCTGATAAAAATAACCAAAATGGCAATAACGGAGCGTAATAAAATATCGCGAAGTTCAACCAAATGTTGAACAAAAGTCATGTCTTTAGAAGTCATGATTTATCGCTATTGACATTATTTTTAATGTCGTTAATAGTATCTTTGGTTTCATCAAAAATCTCAACAATGTTGGCATCTTTGTCTATTGAGCTTAGTTGTTCTTTAAATTGCTCAATGTCTAATTCTTCACTCACATCGTCTTGGATTTTTGCAATAAAACGCTTGGCTTTGCCGACATATCGTCCAACCGTTCTGGCAATGCCAGGCATACGCTCAGGCCCGACAATAATTAAGGCAATGACCCCAATTAAGGCAAATTCCCAAAAGCCAACATCAAACATAAGATAGTTTTATTTTTTGTCTTTATTGCTGTCGACAACTTTTGCTTCAATGATATCTTCTTTGTCATCAAGCTTTTGATTGTCGCTATCTTTCATTGATTTTTTAAAGCCTTTAATGGCATTTCCTAGGTCGCCACCAATGTTTTTTAAGCGTTTTCCGCCAAATAATAGTAATACGATTACTAAAATAATAATCAGTTCAAAAGGTCCTGGTATCATAATTTTCTCCTGTTTTATTGATGTCTATTGGCTTTTTCTTCCAATCCAGATAAGCCAAAGCGTCTTGATAATTCCTGCTCTATTTTAGCCACTTCTATATTCTTGTGTCGAAGTAATACCAATGTGTGAAACCATAAATCTGCTACTTCGTAAATAATCTTATCTTTAACATCATCTTTGGTCGCCATAATCACTTCTGCGGATTCTTCGCCGATTTTTTTGAGAATTTCATCAGTGCCTTTTTGGTAGAGTGAAGAGACGTACGAACTATCCGCGCTGGCACTTTTACGTTGCTCTAAGATGGCTTCTAGCTGTGTTAAGATATTATCCATAAATCTCCTTTGGGTTTTTAATAACGTCGGCCGTTATTGACCAGTGGCCATTGTCTATTTTTTGAAAAAAGCAAGAGGCTCTGCCAGTGTGACAAGCAATACCCCCCACTTGCTCAACTTTAAGCAAAATAACGTCACCATCACAATCAATGTAGAGGTCTTTAATTATTTGTTTGTGACCAGATTCCTCGCCTTTAAACCATAATTTTTTTCTTGAGCGTGAATAATACACTGCCTGTTGTTTTTCAAGGGTGAGTGCTAATGACTGTTTGTTCATCCAGGCAAACATTAAAACCTCCCCAGTGTTGTTATCTTGGGCAATGGCTGGGACCAAACCTTGGTCGTCAAAGGTGACTTGTGCTAATACATCCATATAGTGAGTTATTGAATCGGTTAAAATGGTTAATTTTACGCCACTACTGGTATTGATGAAATTATTTATTATCAGTTTGTTGTTGTCGTTTAATGTCTGGGCTGAAATGGGTCAATTTTCCGTTAGCAGTGCACAATCACTCTATATTATTGACGGCGATAGTATTAATTTGAAAATGCGTTTTGCTGACATTGATACGCCAGAAATAAAACAACAGTGCCAACGCTATAAACATAAAAAGCTTGATTGCGGCAGTCTTTCTAGGCGTCATTTACAAAAATTGCTAAACAACTTGCCAGGCGATATTAGCATTCGTCCTGTGGGGGTTGACCATTATCAGCGCATTTTGGTGCGTGTTTATAAGGGTGATGCGAATATTGGACAATTGATGGTTCAAGCAGGGATGGCCTTTGCTTATAAAAATGTTTATGCCCAAGAAGAGCGTCTGGCTAGAGCGAAAAAAATAGGCTTTTGGGGATTTTATAAGCCACCGATTAAGCCTTATAAATGGCGAAAAACACATAAACGTAAATATTAAAAAGCACCAGTAAACATCAATAAATATGGCATTTAACGCATAGTGACCAATTCTTCTGCACTGGATGGATGAATTGCCACAGTATCGTCAAACTGCTTTTTGGTGGCACCCATCTTAATGGCCACGGCAAAGCCTTGCAACATTTCATCAGCGCCATGCCCCATAATATGACAACCAACGATTTTTTCATCCTTACCTTGGCAAACTAATTTAAGCGCGGTGGTGGTTTTGTGGTTCAATAGCGCATCAGCCATGGGCGTAAATTCTGATTGATAAATTTTGACTTGATCAAATTTTTCTTTTGCCTGCGCTTCAGTTAAGCCGATAGTGCCAATAGGTGGGTGCGAAAATACCACGGTTGCGATGTTATTATAATCAAGGTGGCGCTCAGTCATACCATTATACAAGCGGTCAGATAGCCTTCTGCCAGCGGCAATTGCCACGGGTGTTAGCGGTGCACGGCCTGTGGCGTCGCCTAAGGCGAAAATATTATCAATATTGGTTGTTTGAAATTTGTCTGTTGTAATAAAGCCGCGTTGAGTACATTCAACACCTGCATTTTCCAATCCTAGGTGCTGGGTCATGGGGTTTCTGCCGACTGCCCAAATAATGGTGTCAAAGCCGGAAAACTCCCCTTTATTGGTGTGGATGGTTTTGTCTTGTGACAGTTTTTCTATTTGCATTTTAGGGTGAATTTTAATGCCATGGTTGCTGTAATCTTTAATGAGCGCCTCTTGGATGATTGGGTCAAATCCAGAGAGAAGTTTGCCCGATCTGGTGAAAATTTCCACGGTTGAGCCTAAGGCATTAAGCACGCCAGCCAATTCTACACCAATATAACCCCCGCCAATAACAGCCACTTTGCTAGGTAATTGCTCTAATTCAAAAAAACCATCAGAGGTAATGCCGTGTTCAGCCCCCTCAATATGTGCCACTGCGGGTTCGCCACCAGGGGACAAGACAATATGCTCGGCAGTATATTGCTTGCCGTTGACAGAAACAGTATGCTGATCGATTAGCTTGCCAAAGCCGTGGATATAATCAATGCCCAATTTTTCTAAATAACCGTCATACCAAGTGGTAATGCCTTTGATGTAATTTTCTCGACCTTGTTTGAGTTTTTTCCATGAAAAGCTTTTCATATTAACCTCAAATCCAAACCCTTGAGCGCTGTTAATTTGGGCGGCAGTATTGGCAGCAAACCACATCACCTTTTTAGGCACACAACCAACATTGACACATGTGCCACCAATGGTTTTAACCTCAATAACGGCGCATTTTTTACCATATTCTGCTGCCCTTTCTACCGCTGATAATCCGCCAGATCCAGCGCCAATTGCAATCATATCGTAATCTGTATTCATATTTTTCCCATTAAGTGTGTGTTTATTTTTTTAATAGACGATTAACCATTCAAAAATTATTTTTTTGTTAATTGTCCCATTTTTTTTTTGCTATTTTACCTCACTATTAGCCATAGCAAGCCCAAGCAAGACTTGTACTGTTTGAGGGCTATTTTTTAAATTTGGGTGATATTGTGTGGCTTAATCACATAAAATACTTGGGTAATAAAATACTCTAATTGAGGGTTCGGTTATGCAATATACAAAAAATTTTTATCAGATAAAGTCTAATGCAGATATTTTGGAAAAAATAAAAATTGAGCGTGACAGTATTGGATATTACCAATTATCACATCAAGACACCAGCGAGATTAAGCAATATGCACGTAGTATTGGCAAAAAATATATTGTGGTTTTGGGTATTGGTGGGTCTAGTTTGGGGGCTAGGGCAATTTATGAATTTTTGTTGCCGTCTGCTAGTTATAGCAAGGAATTGTTGTTTTTGGAAACCATTGATCCGCTTAAAATTAATCATTGTCTAAAAGGGGTTGATTTACAGGACGCGCAATTTGTGGTTATTTCAAAATCAGGCGATACCATTGAAACGATTAGTATTTTTAAGTATTTAAATGCTTTAGCGACAATCGATAGCACTAATTGCACCATTATTTCTGAGGCTAGAAGCAAACTCACTCAATTTGCCAAAGATAATCATATTAAGCACTTTGATTTGGCAGAAAATGTGGGTGGTCGATTTTCGGTGTTTAGTGTGGTGGGGTTATTGCCACTGGCAATGATTGGTGTGGATATTGACAATCTTTTAAATGGCTGCCAGCGTGTGTCAAATAGTTTTTTTGATGAGACGGGGTATTGTAGCCCTATTTTAGAAAAGGCTCGATTTTTGGTCGAAAATAAAACCAGATTTCATACCAATGTTATTTTTTCCTATTCATCAACGTTGGAAAGTTTTAACAAATGGTATGTTCAGTTGTGGGCTGAAAGTTTGGGCAAGATTAATATTAACAATACGCGCCAAGGACTAACCCCGATTGGGCTAATTGGGCCGGTGGATCAGCATAGTTTTTTGCAGTTGATTATGGAAGGCGTTAGAAATAAAACCGTTACTTTTATTAAAATTGACGATTTGAAAGATAATAGCGTTATTCCTGTGGATGAGGGTAATAAATTTGATGTTTTAGGCTTGCAATATGCTGAAAATATTAGTTTTAATGATTTGTTAAATAAACAGGCTGATGCGACGATTGAGTCTATTCAAGAGCAGGATAATATTCCTTGTGATGTGATTTCAATTCGTACGATTGATGAATTTAACATAGGGTCGTTAATGTTTACTTATCAATTGCTCACTTCTTGCATTGGGGCATTTTTACAAATTAATACCTATGATCAACCTGGGGTTGAATATAGCAAACTCAAGTTAAAGGCGAGCTTAACTCATGACTAAAATAAGCAAATGTTTATTCCCTGTGGCAGGTTACGGTACGCGTTTTTTGCCAGCGACCAAGGCCATTCCCAAAGAGATGTTGCCAATTCTGACCAAGCCATTAATTCAATATGGGGTGGAAGAGGCAATGAGCGCGGGCATCAATACGATGGTGATGGTGACCAGCCAGTATAAACAAGCGATTAAGCATCATTTTGAGGCACATGTTGAAATTGAATCTAGCATTCAAGGCACGGCTAAGGCGTCGCTGCTGGATGAGGTCAATTATGCGATTAAGCACTGTGAGTTTGGTTATATTGAGCAGGCACAAATGCTGGGGCTAGGGCATGCGATTTATACTGGTCAAGTGCTGATTGGTGATGAGCCGTTTGCAGTCATTCTTCCAGATGATTTGTGCACGAATGATGGCAATTCAGTACTCAAGCAAATGATTAGCCTGCATACGCAGTATCCTGATTGTTGCATTGTGGCTATTGAGGAAGTGCCTATGGCGGATGTGGATAAATACGGCGTGATTGAGGGTGAATTATTAGCAGGTTCAGAGGATGCGTATCGAGTACATGCTATGGTAGAAAAACCCAGTCCGATGGATGCACCAACCAATTTGGCTATTATTGGTCGCTATATTCTTACTACAGAAATATTTGATGCACTAGAAGATACCCAGCCAGATAAAAATGGCGAAATTCAAATTACCGATGCGTTAATGTTATTAGCCAAACAAGGCAAGGTGATTGCTTATAAATTCCAAGGCAAGCGTTATGATTGTGGTAATGTGAAGGGGTTTGTGCTTGCTACTAATGCCTTTGCGCATGCTCAAGGTATGATTTAAAATTTATTCCACGGTGACGGATTTGGCCAAATTTCTAGGCTGGTCAACATCAGTGCCTTTGATGAGGGCAACGTGGTAACTCAGCAATTGCAAAGGAATGGTGAAGATAATAGGTGCAGTAATGCGACCTAAGTCAGTGGTGGTGGGGATAATTGTCATGCCTTCCATTGGCGAGACTTGTGCCGCCTCATCTTCAAATACAATCATTTCAGATCCTCGAGACTTGACTTCTTGAAGATTGGATTTGAGTTTTTCGAGTAAATTATCATTCGGCGCCACGGCAATAACAGGCGTATCAGCATCAATCAGTGCGATAGGACCATGCTTGAGTTCGCCAGCGGGGAAGGCCTCCGCGTGGATGTAGCTGATTTCTTTGAGTTTGAGTGCGCCTTCCATGGCAATGGCGTGCATGGTGCCGCGTCCTAGAAAAATTGCATTAAATTTATGTTTAAAAGTTTTTGCCAGTTCAATAATTTGATCTTCTTGTGCCAGCGTTTGTTTGATTAAACCCGGTAGGCGATTTAGCCCCTCTATAATTCGAGCCTCTTGCTGTTTGGACAGTTGATTGTGGCATCTGCCAATGGTCACTGATAATAGAGCGAGTGCGACCAATTGCGTGGTAAAGGCCTTGGTACTGGCAACGCCAATTTCCGGGCCTGCATAGGTTAAAAAAGTCAGTTCTGATTCGCGCGTTAGTGACGATTCTGCGGTATTACAAATTGCTAAAGAATGGATGTTTTTAGTGCATTTTTTAACGGCTTTTAAGGCCTCTAAAGTATCGGCAGTTTCGCCACTTTGGGAAATGGTAATAAACAGTGTGTTGTCTAAAATAATCGGGCTACGGTATCGATATTCGCTGGCGACCTCAATATGAGTGGGGATTTTTGCGATGTCTTCTAGCCAATATTTGGCGACTAGCCCAGCGTTATAACTGGTACCGCAAGCGATAATTTGAATGTGTTTGATGGATGTAAAAATGGCCTTGGCGTTGTCGCCGAATGCTGAAACCAAGGCGGTGTCTTTGGTAATGCGTGCTTCGAGTGTGTCGCGAATTGCTTGTGGCTGTTCAAAGATTTCTTTGAGCATATAATGCGCGTAGCCATCTTTTGAGATTTGCCCGATTTCCAGCTGGGAAGTGTTGATTTTTCGGGTTACTTGCTTGCCATTTTTGTCATAAATAGTCACAGAATTAAGGCTAATATCCGCAATATCACCCTCGTTTAAAAAAATAAAATCTTTGGTAATATCCAATAATGCCATTTGATCAGAGGCAATAAAATTACCCTTGCTACTAATACCAATCACCAGCGGAGAATCGCTACGAGCGGCAATAATGCGACCAGGGTATTGGGGCGAAATAACCCCAATACCATAAGCGCCTTTAAAAGTTTTAATGGCAGTTTGCGTGGCTTCTAATAGGCTGTTGCTTGTTTCTAGGGCTTGGTGAATGGCATGGACAATGACTTCGGTATCGGTATCTGAGGTGAAATTGTAGCCGGCGGATAATTGCTGGCGCTTGAGGTCAAGAAAATTTTCGATAATGCCATTATGCACCACACTAACAGTGTTGTTGCAAATATGCGGATGTGCATTTTGAGCGCTGGGCTTGCCGTGTGTTGCCCAACGAGTATGAGCAATGCCAACATGGCCATTTAGTGCTGTTGGTAGGGTGTTGATGTTGTTTTCGAGGTTGACTACTTTACCCACTGATCTGGCGCGGCTTAATGCGTTGTCTTGGTTTAAAACGACCATGCCAGCAGAGTCGTAGCCTCGGTATTCAAGGCGTTTCAGACCATTGATTAAAATAGGAGTAATGTTATTTCGGCAAATGCCACCAACGATTCCGCACATAAAGAGTTATGATTAATATTTATGGGTTATTATAAACTTTGAGCGACGATTGGTGGGTTAGACTGAAAATAACTTCTTTTAGAGATAAATTGCAAAACGCTTTTTTTTAAAAAAATAGATGTTGAGAATAAGGTTAATCGCGGATAATGACCGCCATGAAAATAGATTTGCACAATCATTCGTATTATTCAGATGGGGTTTTATCGCCCAGTGAGTTGGTGCTGTTGGCTAAGCAGCAGGGTTGTACTGTATTTGCGCTGACTGACCATGATACGACTGACGGACTGTTAGAGGCACAACAACAGGCTGATAATGTAGGTTTGCAATTGGTGCATGGGGTTGAGGTATCTGCCAAGTGGAGTAATATGACGGTGCATATTGTGGGCTTGGGGGTGGATATGAATAATGCAGTGCTGAAACAAGGACTCAAGCGCCATCAAGCCTTTAGACAAATTAGAGCGGAAAAAATGGCACGCGGGTTGGGCGGTGCAGGCGTGTTTAATGCGCTAGACAAGGTTAAGCTGGTTGCCAAAAAAGGTATGATTACCCGCACCCATTTTGCCCAAATGTTGGTGCAAGAAGGGGTGTGTAAAGATATGCGTAGTGTGTTTAAGCGTTTTTTAACGGGCAAAAAACCTGGTGGTGTGGGCGGGCAATGGGCGCAGTTTGATGAGGTTATTAAATGGATACAGACAGCGGGTGGCAAGGCAGTATTGGCACATCCTTTACGCTACCGGATGACCAATACCAAAATTAAGCGATTATTAAGCCATTTGTCGGGCGCAGGTTTGGACGGCATAGAAGTGGTGACTGGCTCTAGTAGTGCTGATGAAATAACACAGGTTAGCCAGTGGGCAAAGGAGTTTGGTTTGTTGGCCTCGGTGGGGTCTGATTATCATGGCTGGCCTAATCAAAGAGTGCGTATCGGGCAGTTACAACAGATGCCAAACGTCAATGAAACGGTATGGAAAGATTGGTTATGGCAAGATTAGTAGCCATTCACCCGCAAAATCCGCAGCCAAGATTGGTGGCTGAAGTGGTTGATGTGTTGAAATCTGGGGGGGTTATTGTTTATCCAACTGATTCTGGATATGCGTTGGGTACAAGTTCGGGCAATAAAAACGGGCTGGAAAAAATTAGACAAATTCGCAACCTATCTAAGCGCCACGATTTTACTTTAATGATGCGTGATTTATCCCATATTGGTGAATATGCCAAACTTGATAATAAGGCATTTCGACTTTTAAAGAAAATTTTGCCAGGTGCCTATA
>JAJRPY010000169.1 GCA_024280535.1 Gammaproteobacteria bacterium
CGGCAGCGGCTTTTTTGCCACCAATTCGCAATACGTTAGTGGCACCTGGGTTATTAGAGCCTTGAGTCCTGGGGTCGGGCAAATTCATCAGTTTGCAAACAATAATTGCCGTTGAAATGGAGCCGATTAAATAGCTAAAGAGAATTGTAAAAGAGAACTCGGGTAACATAGTGATTTATTTTGATAAAGGAATTAAGTATTCCAAAATGTTACTATGGATATTGTATTTATACAAGGATTAAAAATTGATTGCGTGATTGGTATTTATGATTGGTAGCGGAAAATTCGCCAAGATATTACCCTTGACATTGAAATGGGGTTTGATATTTTTCCCGCTAGTGAGACGGATCATATTGATCAAACACTTGATTACAAGGCAGTTTCAAAGCGTTTAATTGACTTTGTTAAAAACAGTGAATTTCAGTTGGTGGAAACTTTGGCACAAAGAATTTGCGATATTATTTTGAATGAATTTGCGGTTGAACAAGTAACCCTTACTTTAAACAAGGGTAAGGCAGTGACGGGTGCACAAGGTGTGGGCGTTATTATTACTAGGCGTAACAATGGCTAATATTCATATTAATATTGGCTCAAATCAACAGCGAGAGGCGAATATCGTGGGTGCAATTGAACGCTTGAAACTTCATTTTGGGCAAATTACCCTGTCTGATATTTTTGAATCTGCTTCGCAGGGTTTTAAAGGGGAAGATTTTTATAATATTGGTGTTAATACAAATACTGAGTTAAGCGTTGATGAAGTTAATGTGATTTTAAAAGAAATAGAGCATCAACTTGGCAGACGTGAACAATCGGCAAAATTTTCCGATAGAGTGATTGATTTGGATTTAATTGTTTATGATGATTTGGTCGATGAGGCGCTAAATCTACCGAGAAATGATTTAACCCAATATAATTTTGTTGCCTATCCCCTGTGTTCGATTAATCCGACCTTCGTCCATCCTAAAAATTTACAAACTTGTGAACAAATTCTTGAAACTATGAAACCGATACTATCGTATAATTACTTGGATATTTTATACGGAGAATAATTATGAAAGCAATACTGAGTGGATTTTTATTATTAATAGCCAGTTTAACCTTTGCGCAAACGCCAGAATCAAAGGCAGATTATGAAGCAGGAATGGATTATGTGGTGTTAGATAAGGCAGTACCAACAACCACGGGCGATAAGGTTGAAGTAAGGGAGTTATTTTGGTACGAATGCCCGCATTGTTACAATCTGGAGCCGTTGATTAATAGATGGCTAAAATACAAGCCAGACAATGTAGAATTTGTTAGACATCCTGCTGTTTTTTCTGAGCGCTGGGCAAAAGGTGCGGTATTTTATTATGTATTAGAGCAATTGAATTTGATCGAAAAACTACACAAGCCTTTGTTTGATGCAATTCATGCTCAAGGGAAAAAGTTTAGTTCTGAAGATGAATTTGTAGATTGGGTGGCTGATTTTGGCGTTGAAAAAGAGTTTATTAGAAAAACAATGCGTTCTTTTTCCTTGCAAGTGCAACTTAATAAATCAAGATTAAATTCTAGAAAGTATCAAGCCAAAGGCGTGCCTGTGATTGTGGTCAATGGTAAATATTTAGTGGATGCTGCCCATGCAGGTTCTAGTATAGATATGTTGAAAATAGTAGATTATCTGATTAAAAAAGAGTCTAAATAGCCTTTGTGCTTGACCGTGTTTTAGTGCTATCTGGGCTGGATCCTTGTGGTGCTGCTGGTATTGCTGCTGATATTGAGACGATTAATCAATTTGGGGTAACGCCACTGCCTATTGTCACCACATTAACAGTACAAAACACACAAGGTGTCGAGGCGTTGCATACGGTTGACCCTCTACTGATTAAAAAACAACTTGAGGTTTTACAAGCGGATATTGATATTAAGCTGATTAAAATTGGTTTATTATCATCCGTTCAGCAGATTGATGTGATTGCCAATTGGATTAACAACACGCATACGGTGATACTTGACCCAATTATTAAGGCCAGCACAACCGATACGCTATTAACAAAACAGGCGGTTGAGGCGCTAATAGCAGTGCTATTGCCAAAAGTGGATGTACTGACGCCGAATGTGTCCGAACTGGCAAGGCTGGCACCAGGCTTGGATGAGCAACAGGCCGTTGCATCACTGCCTTGTGAATGGGTTTTGCTAACTACTACGGATGTTTCTGAGTGTATGATTGAGCATCGATTGTATCATCAAGGTCAGGTGTTTGAGCGATTTTCTTATCATAAGTTGCCTGGGCAATATCATGGCTCTGGTTGTACGCTAAGTAGCGCTATTAGTGCGTTGATTGCTTCGAAAGTGGCTGTTCATATTGCCGTCAAGCGTGCACTTGATTATAGTTACCAAACCTTGTTAAATGCCAAGCAAATAGGTAAAATGCAATATCATCCTAATAGAATAGCCCCATAATATGAGTTTTATCAAACATTGGCTAAGAGCCGATATTCAAGCCATTAACGCATACCACGTGCCACCGGCTGAGGATATGATTAAACTTGACGCGATGGAATCGCCTTTTGCCCTGCCTAATGAGCTGATTGGCCAGTATTTGGCTTATTTGGCAGATAGTGCGTTAAATCGTTACCCAAGTCCTGATGCTAGTCAACTCAAGCAACGATTAAGAGAATTGATGCAAATTCCCCAAGAGTTTGGCGTGTTGCTCGGCAATGGTTCGGATGAATTAATTCAATTATTAGCATTAGCCTGTGCAAATGATGAGACGATTTTGAGCGTTGAGCCAAGTTTTGTTATGTACGATATGATTGCCAAATTCACCCGTTTGAATTACCAGAGTGTGGCATTAACTGAGGATTATCAATTAGCATTGACCCCTATGTTACAAGCCATTTCTGAGCATAGCCCCAAGCTAATTTTTATTGCCTACCCGAATAATCCAACTGGCAACAGGTTTAATCGGTCGGACATAGAAACAATTATTCAATCTACAGAGGCTATGGTGGTGTTGGATGAGGCGTATTATGCGTATGCGGGCGATAGCTTTATCGACGATATTGCCAAATATCCAAATTTAGTGGTGTTGCGTACCGTGTCTAAAATTGGCTTTGCAGGTTTGCGATTAGGACTGTTGATTGGTTCGCCAGAAACCGTAGCAGAGTTGGACAAATTGCGCCTGCCATATAACATCAACACTTTGACTCAAGTGAGTGGTCATTTTTTATTAGCGCAACAGGAAAACATCAACCAAAACGCTGCCATTATCATCAAACAACGGGCATTTTTATTCAAAGC
>JAJRPY010000170.1 GCA_024280535.1 Gammaproteobacteria bacterium
CAAAATTCAAAATCACATCCTTCTCTTTGGTAATTTCAACCAACTCCACAAAGCCACCATGAGATGCCAAACCCGGGCTAATATCAGACGCCAGTAAATAACGAATTTTCTCTGCTAATGAGGCATCTTCTTTGGGCTTTTCGCCTTTGGCATTCGGCGCGGTAATGGTCAGCTTTTTGCCAGCCCCCTCTTCTTTTAAAGCCACCTCAGATTCTTTTAAATACACAAAATTAGACTTATCAACATAAGCAACAAACCCCTTATATTCAAATTTTTCATACCCCGGCGTTAAGTCCTTAGGATGGCAAAAATTAAACGACACCGTTGCTGCCGGCGTACCCGCCCTTTCCACATCAACTTTTAAGCCTAATTCAGCATCATCCTGCTGGGAAAATAAATCTGCAACATAAATTTGCGCTTCGTCTGTAATCGTAAACATGGTTATCCTTTAAAAATTATATTATCAATCAAGCGAGTTGACCCCAAAAACACTGCACATAATATCGCAATTTTGCCAGTATTGCCAGTAATAGCGCTAAGGGTATTCGCATCTAGCACCGACAAATAGTCTATTTTAAAGTGTTTTTCCAGTGCCTTTCGAGTCTGTTTGGTTAAATTTATAATATCACCCCCTGCTAAAATATGCCGCCTCAACTCATCCAACATACTATACAGCACTGGTGCCACCTGCCTCTGCTCATCAGACAAATATTGGTTTCTAGTGCTAATCGCCAACCCGTCACTCTCCCGAACCGTATCTGCCGACAAAATCTCAATGTCCAATGCTTGCGCCTCAACCATTTGCCGAATAACCATTAATTGCTGATAATCCTTCTGCCCAAACACTGCCACATCCGGCCGCACAATCGCAAACAACCGCCGCACCACCTGCGCCACCCCATTAAAAAAATGCGGCCGCGTCTTACCACACAAAATCTGCCCACTCTCCCCCACTTCAAACCCTGCGTCCACCCCTTGAGGATAAACCTCCCTCACATCAGGCATAAACACACAATCCACCCCCTGCCCTGCCAACAACGCCAAATCCGCATCCAACGTACGCGGATACTCCGCAAAATCTTCATTTTCCCCAAACTGAGCCGGATTGACAAAAACACTCACCACCACCCTATCCGCCTTCTTTTGCGCCAACTCAACCAACGCCAAATGCCCCCGATGCACCCCACCCATAGTCGGCACAAATGCAATCTTGCCCCCTTCACCCCGCCACTGTTTCATCTCACTCATACTGCTAATAATTTTCATATTTGAATTAATCATATTCCTTAAATTCATATTATAAATGTAACACTCGCTGGCTGCTTAAAAAGTACATCAGTCACTCTTGAAAAAACAAAAAAAATGAAAGAACGCGCACCCAAAACCTGCGAATAAAGATACCTTATTTTCCTACCAAATAAACAAGGACGTAGTCAAGTTTTTACATCAATTTAATAAACATCAGGAGAAATAAAGTCCAATTAGTTGTCATAATCTTAAAATTGAAATAAACATTTTTAAAAAAGTGGCATTAAGGTTAAAGATTTGCACCTTCCATTTTTAACGACTAAAAACAACAGTATGGCACTGAGAAAAACCTGTTGAGAAAAAACCTTTAACAATAACAAATACCCGCATAAAACATTGCAAAAAAAATACTGATTTTAACAAGCTGATCCTTATGTTTTATCAAGTACAACGGCAAAGACCAGGTTTAAAAAAATGCCAAGTGAATGAAAAGTGGGTTTTTGATGATTATTAATATTTATGCAAAGGTCTTTACTTAGCATGAAACGCAATAGACCAAACAAAATCAAGCGGGATATAAGTATCAATCTTCTTGTCAGTAATTTTGCCGGTAACAACTTCAAAGGGATAGAATTGTTTTTTGTTGGCATGTCCAGATGTTGTGCCGTGGCAAGTGTGACAAGAAGATTTCCACTTGGTCCATGCAGCAGGTTTGTTTTGCTTGGGTTTGGGTGATGCGGCAAATTGCTCCATTTTAGTGCTACCTAAAATAATAATAGGATTCTCTTTGTCTGCATAATTGATTTGCGTACCGTTGCTGCGATAATTAACAAAAGCAGTTTTGCCTAATCCAGCTTCAGTAAGCAAGGCATTTGCACTGGTACTAGATATAGCATCTCCATAGGTAATTAATGATTGTGCATTATCCAACCCAGGGTTTTCCTTAAATTCAAATGTAGTCCAAAACCAACTAGATTCTTCTGAATGAAAAATATCCTTAGGAGAGGCACCCATTTTTGCCATAATATGCAATCCCAAGAGGCTGTAAGTAATATCATGTTCAAAATCAACCACTTGATAAGCCCCTTTAATTGCCCCCTCAGCCCAGTCGCCTTTAATTTCTACACTGCCAACTGGAAAATTCACGGACGGATTTTTGGACTTTAATAGTTTCCAAACTCCAGCCTTTGTCTGTAATCCTTTGTTGATAATATACTCATAAGACAAGTTATTGCGCGTAACCTCTTCGCCACCAGCGGAAGGCACGACAGAAAGTGATTGCTGGTGCACTAACATTCTAAAAAATTTAGGGTCTTGCAAATAAGGACGGGTTCTGATTTTATTTTTCAGTTTGAATTTAGCTGCATCTACGCCAAAAGTATTGTCATTATTAGGCCACAATTCCCATGTTGAAAATTTCCTCCCCTTGTGTATTTTTTGCTGATTAAGCCTAGCAAACAGCATCCAGGCCACTTTAGACTGATCTGCTATTGTTACACTGAAAGCCTTATCCTTGTATTTTGAGGCGAAATCAGCATCCGATATTGACCACCAGTTTGCTGCTACAACTTGTGTGCTTAACAATATTAAAACAAGCAATAATTTATAACGTATAGCACCAACAATGTTGCTTAGTGTAGATTGGATATTGGGTTTATTACTTAACACTTGTAGAAAATACATGGCTCATGATTATTTTTTGACGCTTTAGTTGTTGATAAATTTCCTTAAAAGATTATAGAATTATTAAAAAAGCACTCAAGCAGCCGCCAAATACCGTCTAATTGATGCTGGCAACAAGGACAACAAAGCGTCTCTGGTTTGATGCCAATAAACTGATAAAAATAACAACAAAGTGCTGAGCAATATGCCTGTTACGGCGAAACTATTGCCAATGTCGTAGGTTTGTAGCATGGTTGAAATGGCATATAGTACATACCCTAACGCTGACACCATAAAAGCACGCCGATCAATAATAATGGACAGTAGCGTCATAACAACATATAAGCCAACCACACTGGCTAAGGTGGTAATACTTTGATCACCATTCAGCACGCCGAGCATTTGAAAAACAGAGTGGATAATCAAAGGGGCTGAGACCAGATGCAACCAAAAAGCTACATCAGATTTATAGGTGATTCTATTAATATCAGCATAATCCCAAAACATTGCCAATATAAAAGCACCCACCCCGCAAAACAACAAAATTAACGACAAGTACTCTTGTGCCGCAGGAAACGCCAACACGCCCAACGTGACCAAAAAAGCAATCAATGATACCGTGCCAACAGCCACTGTAATAGGCACCTTAAAGCGCAGCCAGTGCGCATAAGCAGCCAGTGTTGATAACAAGGCGGCAATGCTGATATTGATGACTTGTGCCTCTAAAGTGATTGTGTTCATATTAACACCGTCTAACCTTAGTAATATATACATACACAAAGCAAATACGCTGCCAATAAAGGCTATTAATAGCACAATGGCCGGCAATGCCATTTTTCTTTTGCGTACAAAAAATTCTCCCAAACCCCAGGCAATTATCGGAAATGCCACTTGGCCGGCACCACTTTGCATAGCATCCAGCACCCAAGCTGAGGAAGCCAATAACAACAGGCAAGTAATAACAACAAAGATATCGTTAAAACTGCCAATTAGCTTAAAATTTTCCTCATCAACTTGGCTGGTATGCTTATTTGAGGCGATTGATTGTCTAAATTTATCAACTGCTGGCTGGCTAAAAATATCTTGCTCAATGGCATGGTTTAAGTCTTCTTCTGTGTACATAATATTATAGTCAACCCTTAAAAACCCATTGCCAAAGCCTACAACTTGCAGTGCTTGATTTTAAACCATTGGTTTTTTCAAGTTAATTGTGGTTTTATAAAATATCCAATTATAACTAAAAAACCTTAGCCTTTTCAAGCAAAATAATAAAGACATATAATGACACAGCCATTTTTTAAAATGCCCAATTTAGGCAAAATCCTTTAGTTAGAAACCTTTGCACCCATTCTAAATCAAGCCACTTGAATTAGAACAACAAATCCCTATATAATTGGTATCTATATTTCATAACAGGACAAAGCCATGCGAAGAATTTTCTTATTTTTAATGACTAACATTGCCATTTTGGTATTACTCAGCATCACCCTTAGCCTATTAGGGGTTGAAAGTATTCTGGCTGAAAATGGCTCCGATTTAGACTTAAACGCTCTGTTGATTTTCTCTGCGGTGTTTGGCTTTGGTGGCGCCTTTATTTCTCTGGCTATTTCTAAATGGATGGCTAAGCGTATGACAAGTGCAGTAGTCATTAAATCCCCAGCTAATAATATGGAAAGATGGCTGGTTGAAACCGTTGAGAAACAAGCCAAAATTGTTGGCATCAAGAC
>JAJRPY010000171.1 GCA_024280535.1 Gammaproteobacteria bacterium
TAATTTGGATTGATTTAGAAATGACCGGTTTATTACCAGAAAAAGATGTCATTATCGAAATTGCCACCATTGTCACAGATGCCAATCTTAACATTTTGGCAGAAGGCCCTGCCCTAGTTATTCACCAAAGTGGCGACATTCTGGCCGGCATGGACGAATGGAACACAGAACACCACACTAATTCTGGCTTAGTTCAACGCGTTAAAGATAGCGTCATCTCCACCAAACAAGCAGAAACTGAAACCATCACATTCTTAAAAAACTGGGTCAACGAAGGCGCCTCACCCATGTGTGGCAACACCATCTGCCAAGATAGACGTTTTTTATACAACTATATGCCCGCCTTAGAAAAATTCTTCCACTATCGCCACATTGATGTCAGCACCCTAAAAGAATTAGTCGTACGCTGGAAACCTGAAGCAAAAATGATAAGAGAAGGTGAATCTGCACATTTGGCACTACTTGATATTAAAGATTCTATTAACGAACTTAAGCATTATAGAAGTACGTTTATTAATGATTAGTATCAATAACAACATTTTAATTACTTAATAAGCTGTTTTAATTGCTTTCCCACATAATTAAAAAGCATTGACAGCACCTAAAAAAAATGATGGTATAATTATACCTTTTTCCAATTTATAAAAATATAAATTTAAAGGGAGATATGCTTTGAATCAAACACAAAAAACTATTAATCAAACTGAAATTACAAATTCTATTAGTCCAGATGACTTGCCAAATTTGAGTTTTGACATTCCTACTCATCCAGAGGCAATATCAAACTCCAAAAATAAAACTTTTGCAAAAAGATTAAGAAACAAAGAAGACTTAAAATAATATGACCAAGTTAGATATTAGTTTCAAGCTTGATTTTCTTGAAGCACTAGATAATATAGTTTGTAGATTAGGTGCTGGTACCAAAATTTGTAATGATAACACTAACGATCAAGATCGATTTATAATTGCCTGTGTTGGCTTTTTAGAAGAAGAGATTATCAATCACAAAAATGACATATTTATAACTGTTCATGGAAAAATAAATCAATATATCAACGATTTTAATATCGCTCCAAAAGATGATATTGACGAACAAAAAACTTATTTTTTCATTTTTCATACACTGTATGAAAGACTTTCTCAAGACCCTGAAAATAAAAGAATAGTACAAATAATTCTTTACACTATGGTTTATATATTTGACGATTTGTTAGGCTTGGTTAACGCAAGAAGAGAAGCATTAAACGAAAGAGTCTGTCAAATGATAACAGATGGAACTTTATTCCAAAAAACAGGCGATATTGGCTTATATTTAACCTACAAGTGCCTATACAAGCACGCCGAAGAAAATCAACAAACTGCCTAAAATTTGGCTATCGCCTGCAAAAATTAACCTGTTTTTGCACATCATTCACAAGCGAAAAGACGGCTATCACAATTTACAAACTATTTTTCAGCTGCTTGATTATTATGACGAGTTGAAATTTGAAATAACCGATGATGGCACTATTAATCGAGTGTCTGGCAATGAACATATCAGCCCTGATGCTGATTTAATCATTCGTGCCGCCAAGTTATTACAGCAGGCTAGCCATTCCACACTGGGTGCTAATATTTCCATCATTAAACGTATTCCAGCAGGGGGTGGCTTGGGGGGTGGTTCTTCTAATGCTGCCACAACATTAGTGGCACTTAATCAACTTTGGCATACTGGATTAGATCAGCAAGCATTAATCCATCTTGGGGTAAAACTTGGTGCCGATGTACCCATTTTTATCTATGCTAAAAGTGCCTGGGCCGAGGGGGTGGGTGAGCTATTAAGCCCAATCAACACGCCAAAACATTTTTTTTTAATCGTGTTTGTCAACCAGCATACTTCAACCCAAGAAATATTCTCGCATAAAGCATTGACAATGAGTCCAATAATAGGGAAAATAACCGACTTCTCTGAACTGACAAATACTCGAAATGATTGTTTACAGGCAGCGTTCGCGCAAACAGAGGAAATCAAACTTGCATTAGCGCAGCTTACCCAGTGCACTAACCTTATCGGAAAAGCAAGAATGAGTGGCACAGGCAGCAGTGTGTTTGCTGAATTTTCCACAGAAAGTGATGCTATGGCAGCATTAGAAAAAATGCCAGAAAAATGGATGAGCTTTACTGCAAAAGCAATAAATCACTCTCCAATCCTTAAATGGGCTGTCGCCAAGCGGTAAGGCAACGGGTTTTGATCCCGTCATGCGCAGGTTCAAATCCTGCCAGCCCAGCCATTTTTTAAAAAACTACGTCTTATTTATTAAGCCGTAGTTTTTTTATGTTTTTCAATCGCTCAGCAAATACTATTTTTGCCAGCGTAACCTAGTATAATCTAACCAATTTCAACAATCCCTAAGCAGTATGTCTCTTGACACAATCAAAATTTTTAGTGGCAATGCCAATCCATTACTCTCTGGCGAAATTATTTCCAGCTTAAGCGTCGCACAAGGAAAAGCCATTGTCGGCAGATTTAGCGATGGCGAATCACAGGTAGAAATTTTAGAAAATGTCCGTGGCTGTGATGTGTTTATCATTCAGCCAACTTGTGGCCCCTCTCCTGCTGAAACGTTGATGGAATTATTGGTTATGGCTGATGCCTTAAAACGCTCTTCTGCCGCTAGAATTACCGCAGTGGTGCCCTATTTTGGCTATTCAAGACAAGACCGCCGTTCGCGCTTAACCCGCGTCCCAATCACTGCCAAACTCGCCGCCAAAATGGTGGAAGCCTCTGGCATTGACCGAATTTTAACAGTCGATTTGCATGCTGATCAAATTCAAGGTTTTTTTGATATTCCAATTGACAATATTTATGCCCAGCCTGTGTTGCTTGACGACATCACCCATCAAAATCATAACAATATTGTTGTTGTTTCTCCTGATGTTGGTGGCGTGGTTCGCGCTCGCGCCGCAGCCAAAAAACTAAATGATGCCGATTTAGCCATCATTGACAAACGCCGTCCCGCACCCAATATGGTCAAAGTCATGAATGTTATTGGCGATGTGGAAAACAAAACCTGCATTCTCATTGATGATATGGTCGATACGGCAGGCACTTTATGCCAAGCGGCTAATATTTTAAAAGAAAGAGGTGCTAAAAAGGTGGTTGCTTATGCAACGCACGCCGTACTTTCTGGCTGCGCAATCAGCAATATTGAACGCTCTGAATTAGACGAATTAGTCACCACCAACACCATTCCACTAAGTGCTGACGCAACAAAATGCAACAAAATCAGGCAGCTCTCTATCGCGCCAATCATGGCTGAGGTAATCAAACGCATTAGTGAAGAGCAGTCTATTATTAATATTTTTTCCGATTTACAATAACCCGTTAAAAATCTACACAAGGCTATGGCATTTAACACTCAATTTTGTGTATAATCCATTTGGTTTGTCAAAACGCATTACTCTATGAAAACTACTACTAAATTACAAAAACAAGCATTACAAAAACTTATCATGGTTGGGAAGGAACAAGGCTATTTAACCTATTCTGAAATCAACGATATCTTGCCAGAAGACCTATTAACGCAAGATCAGATTGAACCTATTGTAACCATTTTAGAAGAATTAGACATTGCTGTTTCTGACACTGTTCCTGATACCGATACATTGGTTGTTGAATCAGGTGCCAAAGCCCAATCCACCTCTGCCGAAGCCGCTGTGGCAGCACTGGCAGCCTTAGATTCTGAATTTGGCAGAACCACCGACCCTGTTAGAATGTATATGCGTGAAATGGGCGTGGTAGATTTACTTGAGCAAAAAGATGAAATTCGCATTGCCAAAGAAATTGAGGCTGGTGTCTTTGAAATTATGCAATCCATCACCTTATACCCATCCATTACTGACTATTTTTTCAAAGCCCACAAGCGCCTTGAAGAAGGAAAATGTAAAATAACTGATGTTATTATCGGCTATCAAGGCGATGCAGCTGATTTTGAGGCAAAAAAAGCTGCCTTTGATGCTGGTGAATTTGATGATGATGAAGAATACGAAGACATGGAAGAAATGGAGTACACCGGCCCTGACGAAGAAAAAGTCAACACTCGATTTGATACGGTGCGAAGCCACTCCGAAAACTACCAAAAACTCAACGAAAAACACGGCTTTCGTCATAAAAAAACCGTCACAGCACGGGTCAAACTGTCCGAAAGTTTATCCGACTTACGTCTAGCACCCAAATTAGTCTCCACTATGACGGAGGTAATTTGCGACCGTGTTGCCCAAGTCAAAGTACAAGAAAAAACCATCCAAAATGCTTGTCTCTACGCCGGCATGGACAGATTGGCATTTTTTGATTTATACACTGGCAACGAAACCAACTATGACTGGCTAAAAAAAGCAAAACTTGACGATAAAGTATCCAAGGCACTAGCTGCCTTTAAAGATGAAATCTTCTACGCACAAAAAAATCTTTATGCCTACGAAGAAGAAATGCAACTCACCATTACTGAGCTAAAAACCCTAAACAAGCTTTATCGTAAGGGGGATCGTCGCGCCAAAAAAGCCAAATCACAAATGATTGAAGCCAACTTAAGGCTGGTTATTTCCATTGCCAAAAAATACGCCAATCGCGGACTGCAATTCTTAGATTTAATCCAAGAAGGCAACGTCGGCCTTATGAAAGCGGTCGATAAATTTGAATATCGTCGTGGTTACAAATTTTCAACTTATGCCACTTGGTGGGTTCGCCAAGCTATTACGCGCTCCATTGCCGATCAGGCGCGCACTATTCGTATTCCAGTACACATGATTGAAACAATCAACAAACTGAATCGCGTTCGTCGTCAATTACTACAAAAATTTGGCCGCGAAGCAACGCCTGAAGAATTGGCCACTGAAATGGAATTACCCGAATACAAAATTACCAAAATTCTAAAAATTGCCAAAGAGCCTTTATCCATGGAAACCCCAGTCGGTGATGACGAAGACTCCAGCATTGGGGATTTTATTGAAGATACCAACCTATCTTCACCCGTAGAAATTACCACCAAAGAAAGTCTAAGAGAAACTACCAGCGAACTGCTAAACAACCTCTCCCCACGGGAAGCAAAAGTATTAAAAATGCGCTTTGGTATCGATATGAATACCGATCACACCCTAGAGGAAGTCGGCAGACAATTTGACGTCACACGTGAGCGCATTCGTCAAATTGAGGCCAAGGCACTTAGAAAACTAAGACACCCTTCTCGCGCTCACAAATTACAAAGTTTTTTAGACACCTAAACCCCGTTTTATCGGGCCTATAGCTCAGTTGGTTAGAGCAATCGACTCATAATCGATTGGTCCTTGGTTCAAGTCCAAGTAGGCCCACCATACATGCACAACCCCTTAACAAGCAATATCCATAATTATTAGGGAGTTTTGTGCTATTTAAAATGCAAGTTTCAGGCACATTTCCAACCAGCAAAGGTATGATTAACCCATGAAATTTGACACACTTACCCCACATTTAATGCGTCTTAGTCAAGCGGTTGGCAAAATGATTATGTCTCATTACCAATCTACGTTAGAGGTTAAAACCAAGGCCGACAAA
>JAJRPY010000172.1 GCA_024280535.1 Gammaproteobacteria bacterium
TAAATATCCAAATCATATTCAAGCTTAAAACGCGACTCCTCCCAAGCAAAAGACCGTTTAAGCGCCGCCATGGCAAATTGCGTTTTATTAATATTATGCGGCTCAACATAAATTTTAAGTGCCACTTCCCTACCAAAAGAGGTGGTATAACTATCCTCCAACAACGCAAAATCTCCCGCAACCAAGGCAAATAAATAACACGGCTTAGGGGTTGGATCATGCCAAGTAACCCCAAAATCTGAATCCTGCATCAAATTGCCATTACTCAATAACACGGGATATTTATTTTTATCCGCCTTGATATGCGTGGTAAACACGCTCAACACATCAGGTCTGTCTAAATAATACGTAATCTGCCTAAATCCATGCGCCTCACACTGCGTGCAAAAATTGCCACTTGATTGGTACAAGCCATTTAAACTGGTGTTATTCTCTGGATGAATGCGATTAACAATATCCAACCTAAATTCATCCGGCAGATTATGCAGATGCAATTCCTCATCAGTGCATTGATAATCAGGTTTGTTGCCATCCAATAAAATTGAAATCAATTCAAGCTCAACGCCATTTAAAACCAAACTGTTCTGATTGGACGGCTGCTTTGAATTTTTATAAAAATGAATGGTACTACTAACCATGGTTTCATCATCGCGCAAATCAAACGTAAGTTCGGTGCTACGAATTAGATAGGTGCTTGGTTGATAATCTTTTCTGTAAATAGGTTGTGGGGCTACAATGCTAATAATACTGCTCCTAGGATAATTCTATAAACAACAAATGGCATCAAACCCACACTGTCTAATAATTTAATAAAAAAAACAACCGTCATATAAGAGCTAACCGCTGCCAGCACAAATCCCAACATCAACATAGGCCAATCAACTACTTGCGGCTGCTGATATAAGGTTAATATCATCAACATAGCCGATAGCGCAATCACCGGAATTGACAACAAAAAAGCAAATTGAATTGACATTTTTCTGCTCAATCCAATTAACAAACCCGCACTAATGGTAATACCCGATCTTGAGGTGCCAGGAATGAGTGCCAAGGCCTGCATTACCCCTATAAAACCAACATCAGCCCAGTTTAAAGTCTCTCTGGGTTGGTTATTTCTGGCATTTATCCAACTGGAAAAACCCAATAACAGCCCAAAAACCAATGTTGCATAAGCGATAATTTCAGTTGAGCGCAAATTAACCGCAATATAATCTTTAAACAACAACCCTGCCAAACCCACAGGAATTGTACCCAATAAAACCCCCCAAGCTAATGTTGACTGCCCAATAGTTTGCAGTTTAAGCACTGAATAAAAAAAATCACTAGCCAAACTATTAAGAATAGCTCGATAATAAAATACAATCGCGCTCAAAGTCCCCATATGCACAACCACATCAAAAGACAAGCCCTGATCTGGCCAATCGGTTAATTTAGGCACTAAAATCAAGTGCGCTGAAGATGAAATTGGCAAAAATTCACTTAGTCCCTGAATGAGTGATAATACAATTGTTTGAATGAAATCCATAATAATATTGTTACAACTTGTAACTTAACTCTTGTTCTTTAAATCCGATTAATTTTACCTCTGTTTTTTTGCTCAAAGCCAACACTTTAAAACTTTCACCCATGGCACTAGGTAGTACCAATTGCTTGATTTGCTGAGCCAGACTAATACGCTTATCAGCATCCACTTCGTCAAGTAAATATTCATCAATTCCCAAAGCAATTAAAAACAATGCCTGAGTAGCATAACCGGCAATTTTAAAACCTGAATCTGTTGCCTGATCAGCAATATCAGAAAAATTAACCGAGGTAGTAATATCTTGCTTGCCAATATTAACAAAAGGATTGTCACTTGCCTGATGCTGATAATAACAACGCAAAGTACCCTCAACACGCTGCGGATGAAAATATTCACTTCTCTGCATACCATAATCAATCAGCAAAACCAGCGCACTATCCAGCGCACCATACAATGAATTAACCCAAGCCATAGCCTGCGGATTAAGTTCAGTGGTGTAGCCTTCACCCATTAACGGCGGGCAGTTTGGGGTAGTTTGCTGATTAAGCACCTCTTTAACCTGCCAATCAAATGACGCTTGACGCATACCACCCCCCAACTCATAAAAAGCATTGTCTTGTTGAATAATACGCTTAGCAGGCATAGCGTCTAGTACCTCATTGGCAATCACAACCCCATTAAAAGCTTGTGGCAACTGATCAAGCCAAACAACGCGCGGCAACAATTCTGGCAATGCTTTAGCAATGGTTTGTTGCTGCCTATGTCGCAATTCAGCACTTAATTCTAAAATATAATAATGCCTTGGCAAGCAATCTAATCGACCCAATTCAAATAAAATCTGAGCAGCAAGTACGCCACTCCCTGCACCAAATTCTAACAAATCATCTGTTTTTTTTAATACCTGAGCGCATTGCCTAGCCAAGCAAAATCCAAATAAATCTGAAGTTTCAGGCGCAGTCACAAAATCCCCGCGCTGGCCAAATTTTTCCGCACCTGATCGATAATAGCCTAATTTTGGATAATACAAGGCCAATTGCATAAATTCATCAAACCCTATCGGCGCTTGATTTTGTATAATAGTGTTTTTAATTACTTCGTCAAGATTCATTAGCACACTATTTTATATGAAAACAGCATTAGTCACAGGCGGTGCACACCGCATTGGTCAACAAATTTGTCGCACCCTACATCAGGCCGGATTTAATCTAATTATCCACTACAAAACCTCAATAGTAGCCGCACAAGCCCTAGCAGATGAGCTCAACCTTATTAGAGCCAATTCTAGCAGCATTATTCAAGCAGATATGTCACAAGTTACATCCATTCAGCCATTATGCCAATCTATCAAGCAACTGGATATTTTGGTGAACAACGCATCGGTTTTTTACCCAACACCCATAGATACTATTAACATCACTGATTATCAAAACATCCTAAACACCAACTTAACTGGCCCATTTTTTTTATCAACAACACTTAGCCAACAACTGAGTCATTCCCAAGGCTGCATCATCAATATTGTGGATATTCACGGCGATAGACCACTACGCCACCATTCCATCTACAGTATTTCCAAAGCAGCCATTGCCATGATGACCAAAACCTTAGCCAAGGAGTTTGCACCCAATATTCGGGTTAATGGCGTCTCACCCGGCTCTATTTTATGGCCAGAAAATCAGGCCGAATTAACCCCGCAACAGCAACAATCCATGCTAGACAAAATAGCCCTAAACAAACAAGGTTCTGCCAGCGACATTGCCAACACAGTTTTATTTTTAGCCCAATCAAATTACATTACTGGACAAATTATTGCCGTTGATGGTGGCAGAAGTTTAAATCAATAAAATTAAGTTTTAAGCACTATTTAAAAAAGTATCTGTGTTAAAATAATAAAGCATGATATTTATTTTTATCAGCCAAAAGAATTTACCACCACTTACGTGCTAAGAAAAAAACCACGGAAGTTAATTAACATATTGGGCTTATTGTTGCCACATAATAAAATAATTCACGATCTTTTGCCCCACAGCAATTAGATCTGAAAAGGGTTTTAACCCTTATAAAGAAAGGTTTTTTATCATTTATGATGAACACAAATCACACTTTAATACCCAATCAGCACTTGAGTGTTGATTGTCTATGTGCACACATAAGTCCGCCACAAAAAGGACTTAACCATGAATCATATCTTAATCAATGCCATTCACAAAGAGGAAATCAGAGTAGGCATTGTCAGAAACAAAAAACTCACTGACCTTAACATTGAGACCAGTCTCAACAAAAAAACCAAGGGCAATATTTATCTCGGAAAAATCTCGCGCGTTGAGCCTTCATTAGAAGCCGCATTTATCGATTACGGCAAAGAAAGACAAGGCTTTCTTCCTTTTAAAGAGGTTGCCGAGTCATTCCACAATATCGACACAGAAACAACCTCAAAACTCACCATCTCTGACGTATTAAAAGAAGGTCAAGAGATTATTGTACAAGTTGAAAAAGAAGAGCGTGGCAACAAAGGCGCCGCCTTAAGCACCTACATCAATTTAGCCGGTGCCTATATGATTTTAACGCCGAACAATGCAAAAAGCCACGGCATCTCTCGCCAAATAACGTCCACTGATAGACACTCCTTAAAAGAAATTATTGGCAAAATAATAATGCCGGAAAACTCAGGCTTAATCATTCGCACCGCCGGCAGTGGCAAAAGCCTAGAAGAGTTACAATGGGAGGTTGACTACCTATCCGACTTATGGGCATCCATCAACACCGCCGCAGAAAAACGCCCAGCACCGTTCTTAATTTATCAAGAAAGTGATATTATTATTCGCACCTTGCGCGACTACCTGCGCGCTGATACCGACAGTGTTATTATTGACGAGCTAGAAGCCTTCCAAAACGCCAAAGAATTTGTTAGTTTTGTCTTGCCACAATACCTAGACCGTATTAAATTTTTTGATGTATCCGAACATTCATTATTCAACCATATAGGGGTTGAAAACCAAGTACAAAGCGTGTTCAAGCGTGAAGTAACCTTGTGCACAGGTGCCACCATTGTATTTGACCCAACAGAGGCGCTAACCGCAGTAGATATCAACTCCGCACGCGCCACCAAAGGCTCCGATATTGAAGAAACCGCCTATCATACCAACATCGAAGCCGCCAAAGAAATTGCCATACAATTACAACTTCGTGATATTGGCGGCTTGGTGGTGATTGATTTTATCGATATGGCCAGCGAAGAACATCGAAAAGCCGTTGAAAAAGCCATGGAATCTGCCACTCAAACAGATCGAGCACGCATCCAAATTGGTCATATTTCTAAATTCGGCCTATTAGAAATGTCCAGACAACGACTAATGAGTTCTGTCTCAGAATCGGTTGAAAAATCTTGTTCAGCCTGTCACGGCAGAGGCACCACACCAACCATACCAAGCTTGGCACTCAACATTCTCAGACAACTTGAAGACGGCTGCAATGCCAGCAACCAAACCTCCAAAATTGCCATCCAATCAAGTGTCGAGGTAATTACCTACATTCTGAATGAAAAACGACAGGATGTGACCAAACTGGAGCTCAAGCACGGCATTAAAATCACCCTACTACCTAACCCGTACATGCAATTCCCTAACTTTAGCATTAGCAAACAAAAGGGCGATAAAAAGTCACAACACAAAAGCTATCAGGGTATTTCCAAGCCACAACACACCTTGGCAGAAAACGGGCTAATGGATGAATCTGAAATTCCAGCCATTAGTATGAACCGCCCGCAAACTCGTGTACCCGAGGCGATTAAACCTAAATTATCATTATTTTCCCGCATTAAAGCCGCTTTATTTTCCAAGAAAAAAACAAGCAATAAGAAAAGGGCTAATAACAACAATCGCAATAAAAATCGCAACAGAAACCGCAGTAGAGACAAGCAAAACAACTCAAATCAACCGCAAAGAAAACGACAAAATCCTAACCAAAAGAATGCTAACAAACAAACACGAGGTAACAAACAGCAAAACAATCCTAACCAAAAAAGAAACAACACGGCCAAGCGACCTGAACAAAAAAAACCAGCAGAAAAGCCTACACCTCAGCCAAACGCACAGCAGGTGAATACAAAGCCAGCAGCTAATACCAGCCAAACTGAACCCTCTACACAAACAAAGTCAGCCACCAAGCCAGCAGAATAATTTATGTATAAATTTGCCGTTTTGGGTCACCCGATTAAGCACAGTTTATCGCCCGATATTCATGCTCAATTTGCACGTCAGTTTGATATTCAAATTGATTATGACAAAATACTCGCACCTATTGACAGCTTTGCTCAATCTGCCCAGGCATTTATTGACCAAGGTGCCGACGGCTTTAACGTCACCGTACCCTTCAAACTGGATGCCTTTAATTTTGCAACCGAGCTAACATTGAATGCAAAAACCGCCGGAGCAGTCAATACCATTAAAATTACCAATAATCAATATCTTGGCGAAAATACTGATGGCACTGGCCTTGTGAATGACTTAATCAATAATCTTAACATTACTCTAACAGACAAAGTTATTTTAATTTTAGGTGCAGGGGGTGCCACGCAAGGACTATTGCTACCTCTTCTTAACCAGCATCCCAAACGCATCATGATTGCCAATCGCACCGCAAGCAAAGCTGAAAAATTACACCATGATTTTTCCGCCTACGGCAATACCTGCGGTTTTGGGCTGGATAAAATCAAACACACTCCCGTTGATATTATTATCAATGCCACCAGCGCCTCGCTAGACGGAAAAATGCCCGATATTGCCAATGGATGTGCGGATAATGCCATTTGCTACGACCTTATGTACGGCCAACAAACCCCTTTTATGGATTGGGCAAAAAACAATAACGCCTCTCTAATCGTTGATGGATTAGGCATGCTGGTTGAGCAAGCCGCCTGTAGTTTTGAATTTTGGACAGGTAACAAACCCAAAACGCAAGCAATTATCAAAGCCTTAAGGCGCTAAACGCTCAATCGCCCAAACTTGCCCTTGTTTGGTATCAACAAACCTATCGTGCAGGCGATTTTCTCGCCCCTGCCAAAATTCAATTGTTTGAGGAACCACACGATACCCACCCCAAAAATCTGGCAATGGCACCTTACCTTGCTTGAATTTATGCTTGATTGAGTCAAATTGCATTAACAAAGCCTGTCTTGAAGAAATGGCGCTTGACTGATTAGATGCCCAAGCGCCCAGCTGAGAATCTTTAGGTCGTGAAGAAAAATACTTAATCGATTCAAGCGTTGAGATTTTTTCCACCGTGCCCGAAATTTTAACCTGCCTTTCTAAATCCAACCAAGCAAACAGCAAGGCCGCCTTTGGATTTTGCTTAATTTGTTGAGATTTCTTAGAATGATAATTGGTAAAAAAAACAAACCCCTGCTCATCAAACATTTTTAACAACACTGTTCTAATACTCACTTCATCATCATTACTGGTGGCCAAACTCATCGCATTAGGCAAGGTTAAATCGGCATCACTGGCCTGCTGAATCCAGTGCTCAAATTGGGTAAATGGATTATCATTCATCTGCGCACGAGACAAGCCCTGACTGGTAAATTCGCGACGCAATGTGGTTAAATCAATCGTCATTTTATACCCCGACTGCGATTAAAACGGCCACTTTTTTAATAGCCTTTCAACAGGCTTAAAAAGCCCCTTGTTGGCTTCCGTCAAATGGTTAGCAATCAGGTATTTAATCGGCGGAAAATGTTCAGCAAATTTAAGCACAAAACGTCTCACTTGCTTAACCACAGGCGCATCATTGGTAAACAAAGCCACGACACCATTGGTGCCAAAAAACATCAATCTGGTTAAATGAATATGCTTTTTTTCAAAGCGTGTTAATAACGGCTTGGCACCAATATCTTGCCCCTGTTCAAGCGCCTCTTTAACCAAGGTGGTTAAAATATCCTGACCTCGCAAGCCCAAATTAAACCCATGTGCCGTAACCGGATGCATACCAACTGCTGCATCGCCAATCAGTGCAAATCTATCCGCAATAAATGTCTGCGCATGTACGCCAATTAACGGATAAGAATGCCTTACCCCTTGCTGCGTCATTTGACCTAACGCACCTTTGAAATCTTGGGTGATTTTTTTATTAAAGGCTTGCTCGCTCATTGCTAAAATCGCCTGAGATTGATTGCTGTTAACCGTTAATACCACTGAGGATGCACAACCAACCATCGGCAATAACGCCAAAGTTTGACCATAATCAAAACATTCTAATGCGGTATTTTTATGCGATTTTTCATGATTCATTTTTATCACAATCATCACTTTTGAAAAATCTTTCATCAGTGCCGGAATCCCAACTTTACGTCGAATATTTGAAAATCGACTATCCGCTGCAATCACCAGCTTAGCATTCAGTCTGCGCTTATCAGCAAACACCACCTCGGAGTGCGTATGCTGATATTGAACATCCTCAACCGTACTATCAGTCACAATATCAATATTATTAGCCTGCATAACCCGCTGATAAAGCGCTTGTCTAATTTGATAATTAGGCACCAAATAGCCCAAGGCATCCACAGTGGACTGGTCGCTTTTAAAATGTAGCAATGCAGGCGAATCACCATCAAAAACGCTAGCCTCCTTTAAGGCTGAAACCTCTGCTTGATCAATCAAATCCCAAACTCCTAATTTCTTTAAAATTTTTAAGGAAAGATGCGTCAATGCAATTTCTCTGCCGTCAGGTTGGGGGGTTGACAAAGATTCAAGGCTATTTTTTTCTACCAGTAAAACCTTTATGTTTGCCTCTATCATCGCGCTGGCAAAACTAAGCCCTGCTGGTCCTGCGCCAATAATAACAATATCGTATGCTGTTTGCATCTTTAAGTCTAATTTTTTTGAGATAATACACCATTATAACAATCAAGGCCTACTATGATTTACGTTGTTATCCAATTTAGTTGTATTGTGTATCTCATATTCAATACCCAACCCGATCAACTAAATTGGTTGGAATATTTTTTACTCTCAATAGCTGGGTTTATTGGTAGTATTGCTGTAATCAATATGAAATTCAGCAATTTAACCATCACCCCAACACTCAAAAATAATCATCAATTAAGAACACACGGCATTTACCAATTCATCCGACACCCAATGTACACCAGTGTTTTGCTATCGTGTTTGGCATTCACTTTGAGCAATCCTCATTGGATGGCACAATTAATGATGCTAATATTATTAATCAATTTGATTCTAAAATCAAACTTTGAGGAAAAATTACTGCTAAAACACTTTAAAGAATATTCAGAATATCGTCAAAAAACAGGTCTATTTTTACCATTTTTATGAGACCTTGTAAGGTTTTTATTGCCTTATTGCTGTCAATATAAGCAACGTAAGCGTATAAAATACGATTTGGCGTGGTTATAAAACCCACGTTTCAACTTTATTAATTTTTCTCAAACCAGCATGGAAAATATAAACAACCTTTGGCTTATTAGCATTATTTCATCTGGCATTCTGTTTGCACTTTGCCTGCTCATTCCGCCCAAAATAATAGGCAGAATCTTGCCGTTTTTTACCGCATTTTGGCCCAGTAAAAATATCCAATTAAACTTTCAATCCATTGCTTACGTAGCATTACACCGAAATATCATCAACAGAATTATTCATTATTCTATTTTTGTCGATGCCTTCGCCTGGCTATTAATTCTTAACAATTATTGGCAGGGATTTTTATACCTAGCCTTACTGCTTTTTATCATTCAAACTTATTTAATCAAAGAATTAAAATTCGCAATATTCGCCAACCTAATATTGGCAACCATACTAATCACCCTACTCCCAATTTTCAACGACCACAACATAGTGTATTTAATGTTATGGATCATCTTAAGTGCCGCCTTACGCGTAGTCGGCCATTTCTTTGAACCATTGCCACCATTTTTAATCGACAACAGCGGGCAATTTTCACCAATAAATATAGCAACATTAAAAAAATTAGGCTTATTTAAAATAATCGCCCTACTCCCTATCGGCTTTCTTGCAGAGTTCCTATCTGGGCAACCACACCGATTATTCCTAGTACAAATCAACGCACTAACAAGCCAATTCTACCAACATCAACATATCATCACCTGGAAAAATATCGTCATCAGAGGCATTCGTTCCTACCAAAAAGGCATCAAACAAGATCCAATTTTTAAGGATTACTGTCGTTTTTTTTGAAAAATAATATAAACTTCAATTTTCTAAAAAACCAAGCACAAAACACAACGCAGAATTTAAATCAGAATAATGATAATGCTCTGGTTTATCAGACTATGCAAAGATTTTTATAGGTATAATCTAATCAACTTGCTACAACAACTTGCAAGTATTTTTAATGATTATGGAAATAGAAAATGAAAAATTTAACAAAAGCAACTA
>JAJRPY010000173.1 GCA_024280535.1 Gammaproteobacteria bacterium
TGAGTTGGGTAGATAGGGTGGAGATAGGAGGGATATTATCCGCTAAGTCGCTTAATTGTGTGACCTTCAACCCTTGATATCCACAAGGGTTAATTTGAGCAAAGGGCAAAAGGTTCATATTAATATTGACACTCAAGCCGTGGTAGGTTTTCCCGCGTTTTACTTTCAAGCCCAAGGCGGCTATTTTGGACTGCTCAACATAAACCCCTGGTGCGCCTGTCTTAAGCTGTGCATTAATAGAGTAGCGCGCCAGCAGTTGAATGATAGAACGCTCAATAATGGACACCATTTGTTTAACACCCAATCCACGACGCTTTAAATCAATTAAACAATAAATAATTAATTGACCCGGGCCGTGGTAGGTTATTTGCCCGCCACGATCGGTCTTAATCAAGGGAATATTGCTAATACTCAATTCATGCTCAGGCTTGCCAGCAATCCCCTGAGTAAACACACTTGGATGTTCAACTATCCACAATTCATCCTCAGTTTCAGCCGTACGCGCTTGGGTAAAATCAATCATTGCCTGCCAAGTTGGCTGATAATCTTGGCGACCTAAATCAATAACTTTTATCATTATAAGACATAAGCAACCAGTTCACAGGCTTGTAAATCCTGATTAATTGAATCAATTTGTTGCCTACTGGTGGCTATGATTTTTAAAGTGATGGCGGTGTAGCCGCCTTTTGAGCTTTGTTTGGTCAAAATACTATCAGGATGGATTTTGTCGGTATGTTGCTCAACAATACAAAGCACAGTTTCATTGAGTTCACAGCAAGTTTTGCCAAAAGCCTTGACAGAATAATCACAGGGAAAATTCCATAATGTTTCGCTGGTAATATTAGTGTTAGTCATATTAGGTGATTTTATCTGCTATTACGGTAAAATAGGATTAGTTTTCAATTTTTCAAGTTATTATGCGTCCAGAACAAGTAAGTAAAATCCTGACACAAGAGTTTGAGTCTGTTTTTGAGGGTTATCATACTCCCGTTATGTTGTGGGGTGCGCCTGGTATTGGCAAGTCTCAAATTATTGCCCAAGTGGCTACGAAACATCAGGTTAATATGATTGATATTCGTCTTTCGCAAATGGAACCGAGTGATTTGCGTGGCATTCCTTTTAAAAATAAAACGCTGGTTGATTGGTCAATTCCTTCCTTGTTGCCCGATGAAAATCGCCATGGTAAGCGGGGTATTTTATTTTTAGATGAAATCACTTCAGCACCGCCTACCGTTTCTGCGGCGGCGTATCAGCTGATTTTAGACAGGCGTTTGGGGGATTATCAGGTGCCTGATGGCTGGGTTATTTTTGCAGCGGGCAATCGCCAAGGTGACCGCGGCGTTACTTATTCTATGCCAGCACCTTTGGCCAATCGATTTTCGCATTATGAGCTGGCAGTTAATCTGGATGATTGGGTGGCTTGGGCGTATGCACATAATATTGATGAACGAATTATTGGGTTTTTACGCTATCGACCAGAGCACTTATTTGAATTTGACCCAGCACACAATCCAGTAGTGTTCCCTTCGCCAAGAACATGGGAATTTACCCATCGTGCATTAAAAAAATTCGACCACAATCTTAATTTATTTAGGCAAGCTGCCAGCGCCTGTGTTGGAGAAGTTGCAGGGGTTGAAATAGCAACTTTTGTTGAGCATATGGCTGATTTGCCTGATTTAGATGCTATTGTTAAGGGGGAAAATGTTCGCATTCCCGAAGCGCTGGATTTGCAATATGCCATTTGTGCTGCGTTAGCAGGGCGTGCAATTGCGGTCAAAGGGGAGGGTAATGCCCAGCAAGTATGGGGCAATATTTTAAATTTTGCCAAAGATTTTCCGCAAAAAGAATTAGGCGTGATGTTGGTATCAGATATGCAAAGAGCCATTGGTGCGGATTTATTTACCATACCTGAATTTACAGACTGGGCAGGTAAAATTGCCAATGTTATGTTCGACTGATGCTTAAGTTAGCGCGTTATTTATTTGATTGGGGTAACTGATGAAAGTAGCAGATGAATTGCTAATATTAATGCGCGAGCATCACACTGCACTTTGTCTGGCTAATAAGTGTATTAATACTGCCAAATCAGCAGATAAAGCCAAGATTAACGCACTTTGCTTGGATATTGCACAACGATTTAAAGCGGATTATTCAGCGCATTTTGAGACCGAAGAGGCTACGATTTTTGCCTTTTTGAGTAGCAAAACAGCCAAATTAGCACAATTATGCAATCAATTAACGCTAGAACACCAACAATTATACAAACTGGCAGATGAATTAATTGCCAATCCAGACTTACTGGCATCATTTGGACAATTGTTAAAATCACATACTCGAACAGAGAATGCTGAGGTTTTTGCCAATATTGAGCAACTGTCTGCTACTCAAAGGCGCGCAATTCTACTGGCTAGCGCTAAGCATACAGCGGTAATTAACGCATGAGCGATTCGACGTATCAATTTTGGGAAAATCAACAAATAAAGCCCGATAAAGTCGTTCAAGTGATTGGTGAGGATATTGTTTATGACAATAATGCCGAGCAAGTCAACCTTGAGGCAGTGGAAAACCAACTCACAAAAGCACGTACACAGCTTATTTTAGACAAGCCTTTTTTGGGTAATTTGGTTTTAAGATTGCCGATGAAAGCGGCTGGGTCTTGGTGTCGAACCAGTGCCACAGATGCCAAAAGTTTTTATTATAATCCCAGTTTTATTGAAAAATTGGATGCCCATCAAACCAAATTTGTATTAATTCATGAAGCCTTGCACTGCGCCTTGACGCACTTTGCCAGACGGGGCAATCGAGATAAACATAAGTGGGATTTGGCATGTGATTTTGCCATTAATCCGCTGCTGGTAAAGGAAGGTTTTAGACCGCCACTAGATGTGCCTATTTTTAATAAATACGATAGTATGATTGCGGAAGAAATTTACCCGATGATTGATGATAGCATTGATACCGAGCCGATGGATCAACACTTATATGATGACAAGCCCAAGGAAGAGGCGGACGAATCGGATGGCGGCATGTCCGAAGACAGTCTAACTGGGCAAAAACAGGATGCTTCGGCTAATGCTCAGGATAATAAGCCTGCACAAGGCAAAACAAACGCTGGCAATTTAGCCGAACAGCCGCCACCGCTAAGCCCAGATGAAATGCAAACGCTTAGCAGTCAATGGCAAAAAAACCTTGCCTCATCTGCTCAATTGGCGCAACAAGCGGGTAAGTTTGAGGGTGAGTTTGCCAAATTAATTGATTTTTTCTTGCAACCACAATTATCATGGCAATCCTTGTTAGCCCAGTATATGTCTAGTCTGGCACGCGATGACTTCTCTTATGCGCGCCCTTCTAGGCGTGGTGGTGATGCTATTTTGCCGTCTCTTCGGTCAAGCCAAATAGATATTGTTGTTGCGATTGATACTTCTGGCTCAATATCTCAAGCAGAGATTGATGAATTTGTCTCTGAAATTAATGCTATTAAAAGTAATATGCGCGCTTCAATTACATTGATTGCTTGTGATGAGAGCGTGAGTGTTGAGTTAATTTGGCGTTTTGAGGCTTGGGATGAATTGCAATTTCCAGCTGCTTTAGGTGGTGGCAAAGGCACCAACTTTAACCCCGTGTTTGATTATATAAATCAACAAGACTCACCAGCCAGTGTGCTAATTTACTTTACCGATGCCAAGGGTAAGTTTCCACAATTGGAGCCAAATTATCCTGTTATGTGGCTGGTGAAAGGCAAAGAGCCAGTCCCTTGGGGCTCGCGTATTCAATTAAATTAAGCATGAGAGACTTTGAGCCAAAACAACTGGCGCAATACCTACAAAATCACAGCCCTTTGTTGCTAGATGTTAGAGAGCAGTGGGAGTGGGATATATGCCATTTTAATCAGGCAAGGCTGCTGCCAATGGGGCAAATTATGGCGAATATTGACTCGCTTGAACGAACCGAAGAGATGGTATTAATTTGCCATCACGGCATTCGTTCTAGGCAAGTGGCGCGTTATTTTGAATCGATTGGCTTTAGTCAGATTATTAACCTCAAGGGCGGGATTGATGCCTGGGCTAAAATGGTAGATCAGTCAATGAATTTGTACTAAGTCAGGCGTTGTCTGCTGGCTTCAAATAGGCTGATGCCGGTTGCCACAGAAACATTCAAACTCTCAACATTGCCTTGCATAGGAATTAAAACCAACTGATCGCAAGATTGTTTGCTTAGCCTTCTTAAACCTTTGCCCTCGGCGCCCATTATTAAGGCAGTTGGTGTGGTTAAATCCAGCTGGTAGATTGAGGTACTGCTGGCGCCATCTAAGCCAACTACCCAAATATTTTCTTGTTGTAAGGCTTTGATGGTTCTGGCTAAATTGGTTACCTGAAAGAGTTTTAATTGATTTAGCGCACCTGCGGAGGTTTTGTGTACTAGGGCGTTAATGGGTGCGGAGCCATCTTTGTTAATCACAACGCAATCCACTCCAGCCGCATTAGCACTGCGCAAACAGGCGCCAAGGTTTCTAGGGTCTTGAATGGAGTCTAATAGTAAAATAAGTGCCGAATGCTCAAGCCCAGAGACAAAGTTAATTAAAGCATCTTGATTGGGCAGGGTGGGTAGTAAAATTTCCGCGACTATACCTTGATGGCTTTGATTTTTGCTGAGTTTGTCTAGTTGTGGTTTATGGGCTTGGGTGATAGGAATACCCAGCTGGCTGAATTGATTGGTGAGGTGACTCATTCGCTGGTCGGCTCGATTGTTTAAGGTTAACACCCTGACAAATCCTTCGGGCGCTGCGTCAAGTTGCGCTTGAATGGCGTGAAAGCCAAAAATAATTAAGGTTTTAGACATGGGCTAGATTATAATTTTTGATCATATATTTCGACATATGCCGCTTGTCTAAGTTTGTTGACCCAGGCATTGAAATAATCATCTTTTTTCTGGCGCACTAGGGCGGCTTCAATGTTTTCGATATGATTATCGACACGGCGTTTTTCAATAATTTTAATCAATCTCCAGCTGTTTCCAGCCTTAAATGGGCTGGACACTTCTCCAACTTTTAGCGTATCAAGCACTTGAGTAAAAACTTTAGGCAGTTGTGCGGTTAGCAGCCAGCCAGATTCGCCACCATTTTGATAAGATTCATCTTGAGAATGTAATTTAGCCAAAGCAGAGAACGATTTCCCCTGATTAATCTGATCGGCAAGATCCGTTAAAAAGGCTTTAATCAGTGTATCTTGCGATTGCAATAAAGAAGATTGTTCAATGCTGCTGATGGCAATTTGAGCAATGCGAATTTGTTCGCTAATGTCGGTTTGAGTGCTGGGGTTGTCTTTTAAGGCTTGGTCAATTTCAGCCTGAGTCAAAATCAAGCCCGCCTGATCGATAATAAACGCTTTCAAGCCATTAAAAATTAACGTTTTCTTAACATCGGCCAGCACTTGATCAAATTTAGGGCTGGCCTGAAGTTGTGATAAACTTAGGGAATTTTGTTGGGCAATGTAATTTAGCGCATCATTAATTGCCTGATCTTTGAGTGTTAGCTCTAATTGTTGAACTTGGCGCATTTTTAATATGTCGTCAATTTGACGATTAATCGATGCTAATTTGGCTGCTTTTGTCTCATTTTTGACACCAATCATATCATAAGTAATTAACTCATCATCAACGATGGCGACAATGCTATTGCTGGCAGAAAATGCGTTTAATGAAGCAAGCAACAGTAATAAAGGGAGTTTTTTCATAGTCGGATGTCCGTGTTATAAATCGTTTAAATTTGCCAAATAATTTGGCACTGCCTCTTCTAGGCGTTTAGCCAAGTTGGGTGAGGTTGATGCCAGACCTTTAAGCACCAACTCAATACTGCTGACGTCATCATAGTTATTGCTGCTGATGTGCTGTTTAGAATGCGCTAAACGCACTGCCCAGCAGCAAGATTCATAAGCCAAGCCGGCGATTAGTTTGTTGGTCGTTGAATGGCTGATTGATCGGTTAATGCCAGCAAATATATGTAGGTTTTGAGTCATTGGATAAGCGCCATATAGTTCGATTGTCTTTGTACCATTATCATTATGATGTGCCAAGGTTAAAAATTGTCTTGAATTAAGCAAATAGCTCATGGAACTATCAAGCGTGTCAATTTTGTTGGTTTCAGGGTCGTATTGTAATGAATTATTAACCTTAAAATTATCCAAAGTTATATCAGCAGATAGGGCAATATCAGAATATCGCCTTTTAGCGCCGTTTGTAGAGATGGCATCTGCATAAAATGCTTGCGCAGATTTTAGGCTTAAGTAGGTTTCGCCAGTTTTTTCATCAATAAAGTCTGATGCTAGCCCAATTGTTAAATCATTAGCTTTGCCAATTCTATCTATGCCAGTAAATTTTTTCCCAGAAAATAAAGACCCGTAAAAGTCAACTTTGGCCTGTGAATCAAAATTAACACTGGGATTGGTTTGCTCAGGGGTGTAGTTGTATGCCAATCTTGGGGTGAGTGTTTGGGTTAAATCGATGTCAAATAATCGTACCTTTCTTGCTAAAAATAAGTTTGAATCGATGCCAAAACTATAACTGGTTCGGGATTCATTAGCAGCATTGTCTAGTGCATAATGGGTGGCAGATAGGCTAAATTTGGGCGTTAATGAATAGGCGTTTGTTGTAATGTGGCGAATAAAATCTGCTTGTGTATGAGTGCGAATGCCTGTTGTATTATCGTCGGTATTTTTATGGGTAAATTGAGTGCTGATAAACGATAACTTGGTGTGGCGATTGTCTAACCCATCAACCTCTTTTGAAATCGATAATTCTGGCGCTTTGGTGTAGGTTGCTGTGCCTTGGTTAATTAATTGTTCATTCTCGGCAAAAAATGATATATTTAAATTTTGTTTAGTATCTGTGTAGTTTAAATCAATCGTTGAGTTGAGTGTTGAATCTGAAGTATTGGTATGGGCTATGTCTTTAAAATAGTCTTTGTCGGAGACGCGATGAGTGGCAATGTTGACACTGGTTTTGTCGTTAAGCGATAGTTTGACGGTTGAGTTTAATAACCATCTGCTATTGCCGCTGAGTTTGTCTTTGTCTAAATAATGCCCTTCAATCTCAAAACGACCGCCATTTGTATACTCATCAGCACTGATTAATTGGCGATATTTGCCCTCAATAACACTGCCACGGCTGGATAGTTGATTAAGACTTAATAATAAATCACGATCGGCAGCAAGGTTAAAATAATACGGAATCCTGACTTGGTAATGGCTACTTTGATTGGTTTCTGATTCACGATAGCTGCTAAAAGAAGGGGCTAAAAATCCCGAACCCTTGCCTTCCAGCACCCATTCATAGCGTGGCGTATAAAATATCGGCACGCCCAAAAATTCAATCACCACATCACTGGCAACACCCCGATTGGTATCTGCGTTTAGCGTAATTTGAGCCGCCTTCATTTACCAATCTGTATTGCCTATTGGGCATAATGAATAACTCACCGAGTCGAACACCTGATTAGCCCCAGTATGCACAACTTGCCCGGCCTTGCCGTTTATTTTATGCTCAGGGTAATGAAAACTTAGTTGCTGTAATGTCACCTTATTATGATCAGTTTGCCCATTAACCAAAGCGCTTTCACCCGTTAGCATCAATTCGTTATCCTGATATTTAACATGACCTTTGGCGGTTAAAGTTTTGTGGGTTTTTTGAATTTGAATGTCGTCTGCTGCCAAAAAATAAGCGCTAGAATTAAGTGAGACATTGCCTGTTAATAAGTAGCGGTCGCTTTTGCTAACCTCGCTATAATCGGCTACTACATCAAGATTTTCATTAGTAGAAAGGCTTTGTTTGGGAAATAGCAGGCTGGCGTCTTGGCAATTAAAGCGATAGTCTTGAGCGTTGCTGGTAGCTGATACAAGCGCTAATAAACAAAGGATAATTGATCGTTTCATGCTCAAGCAACACCGTTAAAAAAAATATTTATTTTAACATTGTATTGATAAAAATTAGCCTATTACTGGTTTAATATTAAAATATGTAAATTCACCCAATCCAAAAAACCAACAAACATTAGAAAGCCAAGAATATTGCAGGTTTTGGCAATTGCGTGTGGCTAATCACCCCAGGCATTTTCATCACTGCTTTGACCGCGCCAAGGGGTAATCCACATTTGATACAGCGAACTGCTTAGCATAATGGCAGACGCCAAACTATAGCCCAAGCCGCCAATAATAACCAGCCAAGCAAAATCTGGGTTAAGGCGTGTTAGCCACCAAGCACTCACATCAAGTATTAAAAAAGCAAAGGGGATAAAGATGATTAAGGCTTTTAATCGTCTGCCAAAACCGAGTGTTAAGGAAAATATCAGCCCCACAAAAAAGAAAATAAAGGCAATGCCAAATAAATGAATATGAGAAATACGAGTTAAACTGGACGTATCCACTGCGCCATCAGTTGCTGCTAATTTTTTAATGACCTCAAATTGAGTAATATTGGGCAATGCTGGAATGCTGGTGTGGCAAGAAGCGCAACGCTTTAACACAATTGGCTGTATTTCAGTCGTCCAACGTTGTTGTGTCGCACCATGGGTCACCCAATTAATAATGGCTAATCTTTCCTTAGTCGGCGCCTTATCTTTCATTGAGCCATTTAATTTATTTTCTAATTTAGAGTTGGAGCGATTGCCATAATAGCTATAGACAATGTCGTCAATGGACAATCCAGTTTTCCCGTCAGACATACCATGAGTGAGCATAATTTGCGCCCCAGCCATCATTAACCCTACGCCAATAACCAAAATATAGCCTGTAAATAACGCTTTTAACGGTAATGAAATGGTTGATAAATTCATTGTTAGCATTGCTCCCATGGCAAATCATCATAGCACCAGCCGTTGATGCCACTGCGTTGTTTTAAGGCGTCTAAATCACCCTCAAATCCTGATCTGATGTGTGCCACTTGTTTAAATCCCTTTTTTATTAATGCTTTGCCCGCCGCTAGCGAACGACTGCCAGAACGACAAATTAATATAATATCAGTCTCCAGCGGATTAAACCTATCCACTAGTAAAGCTGAAACACTGTGGCAAAATCTAGCATTAATATCCCATTCTGGTTCGTCCATCCAAGGCACCAACAAACTCCCTAGCGCATGCCCAACAAATTTATATTCCGCGCAAGAGCGCACATCTAAAAACAAAATATCCTGATCCTCTTGCATTTTTTTATACGCCTGTTTGGGTGTTAATTCAGTGACTTGTGTCATCATTTTTTCCTATATAGTTAATGGTTAAATTATTGGTATTGGCAAAATCCAAAATATGCGCTAATAATGCCGAATCCGTCTCTTCCAAGCAGTGCTTAACGCTAATCCCCTTGATGCCATTCATCGTAAACACATGTACGCATTGCCTAGAATATTGATTGGTAGTGCCAGCATTAACCAGCCTCTCAGCCCAATCACTAGGCCTAAACTTAACGCCTTGATTGTAATGCCCATGTACGATAAAATTTTGCATATTTTTTCTTTTTGTTGTTTATATTGTTCAAATAAGGTGGCAGAATTATTTTTTTCTAAGGAGGAGGTTTCGCTCTGCCAGACGAAACAGTATCACTACGGTAGCGATACTTTAAAGATAAAGCAATAACTGTGCCAACTTTAAAATAAATTGATTGCAGTGCTTTGGGAATTTGATGTTTTAAGACTTACACAACTTCAAAGCGTACCACTCTTAATAAAAATAGGACACAGAAAAACCCCTTAGTTAAAAGGTTTTACAATATAGAAAATAATGCGAACATAAAGGAGTTAAATACCACTTTGATTGTTTTGATAAGAGTAAATACCTTGGATAAATCAGCTAGCTTTTGTTAAAATGCTTATTTTTTTTCTTAGAATTAGAATTATCAGTGGAAAAACTAAGAGGCTGAGAAAGAAATTGTTGGATGAATTGCACATTAACCCCAATTGTTCCATTTGAATTTTCTAAACAATGCTATCAATTATATTTGAGTTGTTTGGCTTAATGCTTAATTTACCATTGCTTCTTTTAATTTTCAGTTCATTTGGCCAAATATCTAATTTCCAATGATCGCCTTCTTTTTTGTTGTTGTGCATGCAATCTTGAGTAAGCAGGGGGAGGAGCTTATTGAAGTCAATATAATAGGTTGATCCGTTATTTAATCTAAAAATTGCAATAACTATTGAATATTTACTAAACAAGTCTAATTGTTTTTTAGTAAAATCAACCCATCCATGACCTTTAAGGTAAATTTTCGATTCTGGCATAACAACAACAATTGATTTTTTCTTAGTAGTTGTACCTTCAAAAATAATCTTTTTTCTCTGAATTTTCAATAAGGAGATGTTGTATTTGTTTTCAAATAAATCTAAAATTTCTGGAATTGAAATTGTATTCATTACTTTTCCTGTATATACACTCCGCCAGTTGGTGTAATGCTACAACCAATTGATACGGCCTGTTTGATAAAATCATTAATATTGCTTATACCCCATTCAGTTGAA
>JAJRPY010000174.1 GCA_024280535.1 Gammaproteobacteria bacterium
GCACTGATTTTTGATACTTGACTGCTGCTTGGGCGTACGCCAAATTCACATCATGTACGTTATTTTGTGCCGATATGACAAAACTCACTTGCGAATTGCCCAATTCATATCGCTTTTTCTCAGCTAAGGCGCGCGCTTTGGCAATGTCAATACGCGCCTGATAGGTATTTAGCAACTTAGCCAAATGCTGTATTTTTTTGACCAATACGCTTGCTTTAACGGTTAAATCTAATAACTTTTCTGCGCCGTTTTCTTTGTTTTTAGCAAGGTTAATGTGTGTCTTTTCCAGTGCGGATTTTGCCTTGGTATTGCCCAAGGGATAGCTTAAATTAAGCCCAATATTCCAATCAGTCTTGGCTTCATTGCTAATGCCTACGGTAAAATCAAGCAGTGCTTGCGTGTTGTTTTTATCGCTTAATACTTGTCTTTTCAGCAACGAGTGTTCCAAATTAACCAGCTTCATTTCGGTGGTATCGTGCGCCAATTGTTGCGCCAAATTGCCCTGCTTCACTTGATATAGTTGATATAAATCATACTCACTATTAATCAATTTTTCCGGCATATCCAGTGTGGTTGATAGCGTCTGTTTTAATAAATCAAGATCTTGTTCTGCCTGAAGTTGTTTTTGTAATACCCTTTGATAAGCGTCCTCTTGTAATAATACCTCAACCTCATCCACCAATGATTGTTTAAACTTAGCTTTGATTAAATTGAGCTCTTGTTGGGCCAAACTCAGCCGCTGATTGATTAACACCAACTGTTGTTGTGCATAACTCAAATCAACCCATTTATATAACTGTGCCAAGATAAACGCTTTTGCACTTTGTTCAAGTTTGAGTTCGCTCCTTTTGATGGAAAATTGTGCCAAATCACCTGCTAATAAATCATTAACACCCAGCGTATTTTTTAGCAAAGGATGCGAATAACTGATAGCCAATTTATCCGTAGCCCTGCCATCACTCCAAGTATTGCTCAGTTTTAAATCGCCGCCAGTCTTAACGATATTACGCGTAACCCCAATAACAGTGCTACTAACTCGTTCGTCGAGTTGGTTGGCTGATTGGGCTGATGCGCTCAGCCTCCAATCTTGATTGGCATCGGTGGCAACATAGTCCATTTGCACGGCCTGCTGGGTTAATCCTTGTTGGGTGAAAAAGGGATGATTTTTTATTAAGCGTTGCACAAATTCGGCTTGTGTCATTGCCATGGCGTTTCCGCTTAGTAATAAAGTGATGCTTAGAGTGAGTATTGTTTTCATTTTGGAATGTTCTTTTTAATGTCGTTAATAATGGCGTATAGTTTTTTGCCCGTTGTGTCAATCACAACATCTGCCACTGCTTGATACAGTGGCTCGCGTTGTTCAACTAACTCACGAATGGTTTGCTCGCGATTGTTAGATTTTTCTAACAAAGGTCGGAATTTTGATTTTGCCGTGCGCGTAACTAATTGCTGAATACTGGAAGATAAATACACTACAAAGCTGTTTTGTTTTAATAATTCACGATTTTCCGCTTTGATGACAATGCCACCACCCGTTGCAATGACGATATTAGGGATATCGCACAATTCACTCAGCATGCTAATTTCACGCTGGCGAAACCCCTCTTCCCCCTCAACATCAAAGATATAATCAATAGCAACCCCCGTACGCGCTACAATTTCAAAGTCAGAATCAAAAAAATCACGCTTGAGCACACAGGCAAGACGGCGACCGACCGAAGTTTTGCCTGACCCCATCGGCCCAACCAATACAATATTTTTGTTCTGCTGATTAACCATTTAAACCCGCTCGTAATAAGCGCCACAATAAGGACACGTACCTTTGCCTTTTTGGTCAAACTGGATGTATATTTTAGGGTGCATATTCCATTTTTTACTGCCTTTTGGCGGGCAATGAAAGGGCAATTCAGCAGCGGATACCACTGAATAACTGACAAATTTTTTCTGGGTATTTTTTATCGCATTATTCATTGGCATAAACCTTTGGCAACCCACGATTGATACCTGTCGTTGCGCGCATAAACGCAATCAAAATATAGCGCTTGTAATACTTGAGTAATCGGGCCGCGAGTGCCATTGCCAATGGTGCGATTGTCCAGCTCGCGAATGGGAGTCACCTCCGCAGCGGTGCCGGTAAAAAAAGCCTCATCTGCACAATAGACTTCATCACGGGTAATGCGTTTTTCAACTATTTGATAGTCTAAATCGGTTGCCAGTTTAAAAATCGTATCCCGAGTAATGCCTGCCAAAGCAGAGGTTAAATCTGGCGTGTAAATCACCTCATCACGCACAATAAAGATATTTTCACCACTGCCTTCTGCGACAAAACCATCTACATCTAACAACAATGCCTCATCATAGCCATCTGCTAGCGCCTCTTGCAAAGCCAACATTGAATTAATATAATTGCCATTCGCCTTGGCTTTGGTCATGGCAATATTCACGTGATGGCGTGTGTAACTTGAGGTTTTAATGCGAATACCTTTGCTCATATTTTCCTCGCCCAAGTACGAACCCCACTCCCAAGCAGCAATAATTGTATGCACTTTCAAGCCATCAGCGCGCAAGCCCATCCCCTCGGAGCCATAAAAACACATGGGGCGAATATAGGCGCTATTCAGCTTATTTTTAGCCACGGCATCTTTTTGTGCCTGATTAAGCACCTCTTTAGAAAAGCCAATATCCATATTCATAATTTTGGCAGAATTAAACAAACGATCAGTATGTTCTTCTAGTCGAAAAATAGCCGCACCGTTTGCCGTTTCGTAAGCACGAACCCCTTCAAACACGCCCATGCCATAATGCAATGTATGCGTTAGCACATGCACCTTGGCATCACGCCAATCAACCCACTCACCATCAAACCAAATCAATCCATCTCTATCGTCAAATCCTGGCATTGTTATTCCTTGTCTAAATCAAAAGCACTGTGCAACGAACGCACAGCTAATTCTAAATATTTTTCATCAATCACCACTGAAATTTTAATCTCACTGGTTGAAATCATCTGAATATTAATTCCCTCATTATGCAATACTTCAAACATCTGCGAGGCAATACCCGCATGCGAGCGCATACCAATCCCCACTAAGGAAACTTTCACGACTTTATCATCCGTCTGCACACCTTTGGCAGCCAGCTCATCGCATACTTTTTGCAAAATATTTTGCGCGTTAATAAAATCCGTACGGTGCACGGTAAAGGCAAAATTAGTCAAGCCTTCACGGGCAGAAACACTCTGCACAATCATATCCACTTCAATATTGGCATCACTAATATTTTTTAAAATTTTAAAGGCAATGCCAGGTTTGTCTGGCACCCCAATCAAACTTAATTTTGCCTCATCTTTATTATGCGCAATGCCCGAAATAATTGCTTGTTCCATAATGTTTTCCTCGCTGGTAATTAGCGTACCGACTGGATGCTCAATCAATGATGATAGCACTCTTAGCGGCACTTTGTATTTTGATGCAAACTCAACCGAGCGAATTTGCAACACTTTAGAGCCGAGTGATGCCATCTCCAGCATCTCCTCATAACTCACCGATTTCATCTTTCGAGCATTTGGCTCAATGCGCGGATCTGTGGTATAAACACCATCCACATCTGTATAAATTTGGCATTCATCGGCTTGTAACGCTGCTGCCAATGCGACTGCCGTGGTATCCGAACCGCCACGACCCAGCGTGGTAATGTGTCCGTCCTCATCCACCCCCTGAAAGCCTGCTACAATCACCACTTTGCCAGCCTCTAGGCTTTGACGAATGCGATAATCGTCAATTGATTTAATACGCGCCTTGCCGTGTTCTGAATCCGTCACAATACGCACTTGAGAGCCCAAATAAGAAATAGCATCACAGTCTAATTGATGCAATGCCATTGATAATAATGCAATGGTAACCTGCTCGCCCGTCGCCAGCAACATATCCATTTCACGCAATGAGGGCGCGGCTTGAATCTCTTGTGCCAGCTCAGTCATACGATTGGTTTCACCACTCATGGCCGAAACACTCACCACCAATTGATTGCCAGCATTGACCGCTGTTTTAATTTTTTCAGCGACCGCCTGAATACGCTCAACCGAGGCCACCGAAGTGCCGCCATATTTTTGTACAATTAACGCCATTAATAATAAATCAAATAAATAATGGTCAAATTATACGTTAGCAGACCTTTATTCTGAGAGAAAATCACCACAAAACAAATGTATCGCAAATCAGGTAAATAAGTTTAAAATAGCGCCTATTCACACTGATGAGATTTTTAAAACCATGATGGCATTCAATTTATTAACAATAGTATTTTTAGTAGCAACGCTGGCTTATGTGGCAACACTTTTGTGGCTTAATGCTCGCCAAAATAAGGCGGTGGCTGATTCTTTTAATGCGGTGCCGGATGAATTTAGCGAAAAAATTACCCTAAAACAACATCAAAAAGCCGCTCATTACACGCAAGCCAAGCTTCGGGTTAATCACTTTGAGGTGGTTTTTTCTACATTGGTATTGCTAATTTGGACATTGGGTGGCGGGCTTTCGATGCTGGATATGTTTTGGCAAGAGCAAACCCAAAATACGCTGATTGTTGGCGTTGGTTTTATGATTAGCCTGATGATTATTGGCAGTGTGATTGATTTGCCGTTTAGTTTGTATCGTACTTTTGTGCTTGAGGCAAAGTTTGGCTTTAACAAAACCACCACTGCGACTTTTATTGGCGATTTGTTTAAAGGATTATTGCTGATGCTGATTATCGGCTTGCCGCTGATTGCTGCTATTTTATGGCTGATGAATGAGATGGGTGAATTTTGGTGGGCTTATGTTTGGCTACTAATTACTGGATTTTCACTGCTGATGTTTTGGCTGTATCCTGCTTACATTGCCCCAATTTTTAACAAATTCAAGCCACTGGACAACCCTGAACTTAAAGCCAAAATTGACAATCTCTTAACTCGCACTGGTTTTAAAAGTGACGGCGTGTTTATTATGGATGGCTCCAAAAGATCCTCCCACGGCAATGCCTATTTCACC
>JAJRPY010000175.1 GCA_024280535.1 Gammaproteobacteria bacterium
ATGAAAAAACATTGCCGATTATTACCAATTTTTATGCTGATATGGCCAGTAATAAGGCGCTATATCAGGCTTATAAACAGTTAAAAAATACGCCACTCAACCAGCAACAACGCTATATTTTGCAGCAGGAAATTCAAGGGTTTGAATTGTCTGGCGTTGGGTTGGCAGGTGAAGAATCAACACGTTTTAAGGCGATTAAAGAGCGCTTGAGTGTGTTGAGTAATCAGTTTGCTAATCATTCGCTTAAGGCGACTAATGAATGGAAAAAACCGGTGGAACTTCGGCAGTTAAAGGGGTATGGCGAGGCTGAACTGGCAAAAATTAAAACTGATGAGGGCTATGAGCTTAATCTGCAAATGCCTGTTTATATGGATGTGATGAGTTATCTTGACAATAGGGCGTTGCGCGAAGAGGTGTATCGTGCTTATGTGTCGCGTGCATCTGAGCTGGGGATTACTTCGACTGAATTTAACAATCAGGCGATTATGAATGAGATATTGAGTCTTAGGCAGGAAATGGCAGCTATATTGGGTTTTGAGCATTATGCGCAGTTGTCGGTGGCGTCAAAAATGGTGGAGAGTGTTGAGCAGGTGTTGGCATTTTTAACGCATTTGGTGGAGAAATCTAAGCCACAAGCAGAAGCAGAGTTGCGCGAGTTGCGTGATTATGCGGGTATAGAGTTGAAACCTTGGGATTTGGGTTTTTATAGTGAGCAATTAAAAGCGCAGAAATTTGGTTTTAAAAAATCTGATTTAACGCCATATTTTCCAGAAAGTAAAGTCCTAGAAGGCTTGTTCTCAACCATTGAAAATTTATACGGCGTGAGTTTACAGCAAATTAATGAGCCGAGTTATCATCAAGATGTGCGTGTGTTAAAAATCAGCAAAAATGAGGAATTGGTGGGCAAAATTTACCTTGATTTATACGCCAGAAAAGGCAAGCGCGGCGGTGCTTGGATGGCGGACTATCAGCCATTGCAAGGTCAAAATAAGCCAATTGCTTTTGTTGTTTGTAATCTTAATTCGCCTCGTGATGGACAACCGGCATTATTTGAGTTTGATGAAATTGTGACTATTTTTCATGAATTTGGGCATGCGTTACATCATTTATTAACCAAGGTCGATTATGCGTGTGCAGCGGGTATAGCGGGCGTTCCGTGGGATGGGGTTGAATTGCCAAGCCAGTATATGGAATTTTTTTGCTATGAGTATGAAGTGGTGATGGCAATGTCGGCGCATTATCAAACCAAAAAACCCTTGCCTGATGCGTTGTATCATCAGTTAATTGCTGCCAAAAATTTTCAATCTGCTATGGGTATGTTGCGTCAATGTGAGTTTTCAATTTGGGATTTGAAAACGCATTCAAGCTCAAAAGAGACCTATGCAATTTTGGCAGAAGTGCGTGAGCATACTGCACTGATGCCGAGTATTAAGGACAGTCGTTTTTTAAATACGTTTGGGCATGTTTTTTCAGGTGGCTATGCGGCAGGGTATTTTAGTTATAAATGGGCTGAAGTGCTGGCAGCAGACGCGTATTATTATGTCCAACAATCTGGCGGAATAGGCTCTCAGGCATCATTGGATTTTTTGCATTATATTTTACAGAGTGGTGGCAGCCAAGATTTTATGCAGAGTTATGCACTTTTTCGGGGTGAAAAGCCGAGTATTGAAGCTTTGTTAACGGCAAGTGGCATCACGGATTAGGTAAAATAGTGCTTTTTATTACTTTTTGAAGGAACGCAGTATTATGATTAAATATATTTTAGGCTTGATTATTGTCTTGGCACTCATTGGGGGTGCGGTTCAATTTGTTGCTACGCCAGAAAGTTGGGCATTGGTTGTGAATAAACAAGCCGCACTCTCTAGCGTGCAAAATGGCGTGATGGCTATTTATGATTTTTTTAAAGCATTAGTGGATAATTCAGGTCAAATACACGCTGTAGATTTAATGGGTGAAAAATAAACCCAAGTAACAATTTTTAAACAAAAAATGCCTGGCAAATGCTGGGCATTTTTGTTAGATTTTGGCCAATAAAATGCTGCCGTTAGTGCCACCAAAGCCAAATGAGTTAGAAATGGCATAATCAATGCGTAAATCTCTAGCCTCGTTGGCACAATAATCCAAATCACATGAGGCATCTTGATTAAAAATATTAATGGTTGGCGGTGCGACTTGATCCCTTAAGGCCAGTGCAGTAAAGATGGCCTCAATGCCGCCAGCCGCACCCAATAAATGCCCCGTCATTGATTTAGTTGAGCTCATTACCAACTGATAGGCGTGGTTGCCTAATGCCAATTTAGCCGCATCAGTTTCTGCTTGATCGCCGGCGGGTGTTGAAGTGCCATGGGCGTTGATGTAGTTGATTTGGTCAGCATTAATGCCGGCATTGCGCATGGCGTTTTTCATACAGCGTGCTGCCCCTTCGCCACCTTTGGCGGGTAGGGTGATATGATACGCATCGCTGCTCATGCCGTAACCCAGCACTTCGGCATAAATTTTTGCACCGCGTGCTTTAGCGTGCTGGTATTCTTCTAATACAACAACACCAGCACCATCGCCCAAGACAAAGCCATCTCGGTCTTTGTCCCAGGGGCGAGAGGCTGTGGTTGGGTCATCGTTGCGCGTGGAGAGTGCTCGGACTGCGGCAAATCCGCCTAGTCCACAATCGGTGGTGGACATTTCAGCACCGCCGGCAATCATCACATCGGCATCGCCATATTCGATTAAACGAGCGGCATCGCCAATATTGTGAGTGCCTGTGCTGCAGGCGGTAGAAATGGCAAAGCTAGGCCCTTTTAAACCGTATTTTATGGATAAATTGCCTGCAATCATATTAATGATAGAAGAGGGCACAAAGAAAGGTGAAATGCGTTTGGCACCTTTTTTTCTACATAAATCGACGGTTTTTTCTATGGTGCCTAGGCCGCCAATACCTGCACCAATTGCCACGCCAATGCGTTCGGCATTTTGTTCAGTCACCTCAATCCCACTATCTTCAATCGCTTGGATGCCTGCTACCATGCCGTAATGAACAAATGCATCCATTTTTTTGGCATCTTTAGGGGCTAGGTAATCGGTGATGTTAAAATCTTTTACCGAGCCACCGAAGGTGACAAATTGTCCTTCAGTGTCGAGGTTAGTTAGGGTGTTAATGCCAGATTTTCCAGCTAAAATATTTTTCCAAGATTCATCAATACTATTGCCAACGGGTGAAACAATGCCCATTCCAGTAATAACTACCCTTCTTTTACTCATAAATCCACCTTGCTTTAAATATAAAAAAAGCGCTTAATTCAGTTAAGAAAGCGCCTTATTGTTTAGCTGGCTAAACGAAAAAAATTATAAATTGTTGTTAATGTAATCAATGGCCAATTGGACAGTGGTAATGCTTTCTGCTTGATCATCAGGAATTTCACAATCAAACTCTTCTTCAAGAGACATGACCAATTCAACGGTATCCAGAGAGTCAGCACCCAAGTCATCAATAAATGAAGCGTTATTATCGATATCACCACTTACGTCTAATTGCTCAGCCACTACTTTTTTAACTCTTTCCTCGATACTCATTTGTTCTTTCCTATTTGATTTAATAAAGACACCATTTTATCGGTTATTGACCAAAAAACAAGTCTAAATTAGAAATAAATAAAATTAATGTTGATAGCGAGTCGGGTCGCTAATTTTGGCGTTAAGAAAACCCAGTTTGCGGTATTCACAAGCATCACACACACCACATGCCTCGCCCTTGTCGTTGGCCTGATAACAGCTGGTTGTGTGCTTGTAATCAACCCCTAGACTCAGCCCTAATTGGATAATTTGCGCTTTATTGAGCTGAATTAAAGGCGTGTGAATGCTAATTTTTTGCCCTTCAACACTCTGTTTGGTGGCCAGATTTGCCATAACTTCAAAGGCATCAATATAGGCTTGTCGGCAATCTGGGTAGCCGGAATAATCCAGCGCATTAATACCGATAAAAATATTTTGGCAATCCAGTACCTCTGCCCAAGCGAGTGCATAAGATAAGAAAATGGTATTTCTAGCGGGTACATAGGTGATGGGAATCTCGTCACTTTCTACAAAATCGGGCACATCAATATTAGCATCCGTTAGCGCAGAGCCGCCAATATCGGCAAGTGAGATATTCATTACTCGATGCTCAATTGCTTTAAATTGAGCTGCCACCAAGGCAGCTGAGGCTAATTCTGATTTTTGTTTTTGACCATAATCAAAACTCAACGCATAGCATTGATAGCCTTGGGATTGTGCAATAGCCAGCACTGTGGAGGAGTCTAACCCGCCAGATAATAATACAACAGCTTTTTTAACGCTATTAGACATGGGCTAAATTGCCTTTTTCTTCCAGCCATTTTTTTCGGTCAGGTGCGCGTTTTTTGCTTAATAGCATATCCATAGTTTGCTCAACTTGCAGTGGGTCGTCTAGGGTTAGTTGAATTAAGCGCCTTGTGTCTGGCAACATGGTGGTTTCGCGTAATTGAGACGGGTTCATTTCGCCCAAGCCTTTAAAGCGCTGAACTTGAATCTTAACCCGTTTATTATCGGCTTCAATTTTTTTAATAATCGCGTCACGCTCACTGTCATCTAAGGCGTAATGCACTTGTTTGCCCGCATCAATACGATACAGTGGCGGCATGGCAACGTAGATATGCCCATCTTTGACCAGTTTTGGGAAGTGCTTAACAAATAGCGTGCAAATCAGGGTGGCAATGTGAGCACCGTCAGAATCGGCGTCTGCCAGAATACAAATTTTGCCATAGCGCAACTCTGATAAATCTTCACTATTTGGCTCAAGCCCAATGGCAATGCTAATATCGTGAATTTCATTGCTGGCTAAAACTTGATCAGAATCAACCTCCCAGGTGTTTAAAATTTTGCCTCTAAGCGGTAAAATTGCTTGGTATTCCTTATCACGAGCTTGTTTTGCAGAGCCTCCAGCGGAGTCGCCTTCTACCAAAAAAACCTCTGTTTGGGATAAATCTGTACTGGTGCAGTCGGATAATTTTCCCGGTAGGGCAGGGCCGCTTACAATTTTTTTGCGGATAATTTTTTTGTTGGTTTTTAGTCGTATTTGCGCGTTGGAAATGGCCAGTTGGGCAATTTTTTCAGCAATGTCGGTATGCTGATTGAGCCATAAGCTAAAGGCATCTTTGACGGTATTGGCAACAAACGCAGCACACTCTCGGGAGGATAATCGCTCCTTGGTTTGACCGGAAAATTGTGGATCAAGAATTTTAATGGATAACACATAGGCAATTTTTTGCCACACATCGTCTGGGGTGAGTTTGATGTTTTTGGGTACCAAATCTCTAAATTCACAAAACTCTTTAAGTGCTTCGGTTAAGCCCGAACGCAAGCCATTAACATGCGTACCACCGCCAATCGTGGGAATCAGGTTGACATAACTTTCTGCGACAATATTGGTGTTATATTGTGTCCAAGATAGCGAGCAGTTGAGTTGTTGTTCGGGGGATTGAAAATCAACAATAAAAGGCTTTTCTGGTAGACAATCAAGCCCATCAAGTGCCATGGATAGATAGTCTTTTAAGCCCTCTTGGTAGCACCATTTGTCGGTGGTATCGTCAATTTCATTGTAAAAATTAACCTCTAAACCAGGGCATAGCACTGCTTTTGAGCGTAGATTATGACGCAGTTTGGTGGCTGAAAATTTAACACTATCAAAAAATTGAGCATCGGGGGTAAATCTAACCTTGGTGCCAGTATTGCGCTTGCCTACGGTGGCAATTTCGATTAATTCAGTTTTTTTAAAGCCGTTGGCAAAGCTGATATGGTGTTCTTTTGAATCGCGTTTAATCCAAATTTCAACCAAAGTGGACAGGGCGTTGACCACTGAAATACCCACCCCGTGCAATCCACCTGAAAATTGATAAGAATCGTTTGAAAATTTACCGCCTGCATGCAGTTTGGTTAAGATTACCTCAACGCCCGACTGCCCCTCGCCTTCGTGTAGGTCAATTGGCATACCGCGACCATTGTCCTCTACAGAAAGCGAGCCATCTTTGTATAAAACCACGTTAATTTTATTCGCATGACCGGCAACTGCCTCATCGACGCTATTATCAATTACCTCTTGGGCTAAATGGTTTGGTCGCTCGGTTTCGGTGTACATGCCGGGGCGTTTTCTAACGGGCTCTAGTCCTGTTAATACTTCAATCGAAGAAGAATTGTAATCACTCATTTTGTGTATGCCCGCCCAAGAATAGTTTTGCCCAGTATCATACCAAAAAAAAATCCCCATTTAAGGGGAATTTTTCTCTCAATTGGGATTAAGTTAGAGGCTTGACGCTTCTAGGCTTAATTTGATTTTTTGCATGGCCTTGAGTTCTAATTGACGAACCCTTTCTGCGGAAACGCCGTATTTGTCGGCTAATGTGTGCAAGGTGGTTTTTTCTTCTTGTAAATATCGAGATTGCAAAATATCCAAACTGCGCTCATCTAAACAAGACAGGGCTTTGTATAATTGTTGCTGCTGGTTTTTGTGGGTATCGCTGGTGAGTAATAATTGCTCAGGTGTTTGCGCATTTTCGTGGGTTAGGTATTGCTCGGGTGCGTTTGAATCTTCATCATCAGAGTTTTCAAAAGCAACGTCGTTAAATTGCAGACGCGACTCCATTTCTAAGACATCTTTGCGCCTAACGCCTAAATCGTTAGCAATTTGATCAGCCTGATCGTTATTGAGAGAATGGTATATATGCGATTTGGCTTTTTTTAATTTAAAAAATAACTTGCGTTGGGCTTTGGTGGTAGCAACTTTAACAATTTTCCAATTTTTGAAAATAAATTCATGAATTTCCGCACGAATCCAATACACGGCAAAGGAGGCAAGGCGTACGTTTTTATTTGGATTAAAGCGTTTCACCGCCTTCATTAATCCGATGGTGCCTTC
>JAJRPY010000176.1 GCA_024280535.1 Gammaproteobacteria bacterium
AACGGTTTTTTATTGGGCCGAGCAATAGAGAGGCTTTGGTGATTTAAGATACCTGAGAAATGGGTGTTGTTGGTTTTTTTTGAGTGGGTTTTTAAGGGTTGACTACTTATAGAGACCTTTGCATAAATAGGAATGATTAGTAAAATTCAATTTTTGTTCAATGAGTGATTTTCTTAAACCCAACCCTAGCAGGGTCAGCGCTACACAGCAATCCTCTGGGAGGACTAAGGTTGGGTTTAAAAAATTGCCAAGTGAATGAAAAGTGGATTTTTGATGATGATTCATATTTGTGCAAAGGTCTCTATAGTGTTAGGGGTTAAGCACTAACGACTTTAACCCCATTTGGGGTGCCTAGTAGCAGTACATTAGCATGGCGCTGGGCAAATAAGCCATTGGTGACAACGCCAACGATACTGTTTAATTCTGTTTCCATGGCTTTTGCGTGGGTGATTTTTAATCCTGCTATATCAATAATTAAATTGCCATTATCAGTCATAAAATTTTCTCTAATCGATGGTGCGCCACCAATCTTATGGGTAATTTGACGCATCACATAATTGGCTGCCATAGGGATAACCTCGACTGGCAGTGGAAAGTTGCCCATCACCGATACCAATTTTGATTCATCAGCAATACAGACAAATTGGTCAGCAACGGCAGCCACAATTTTTTCGCGCGTTAATGCACCGCCTCCCCCTTTGATTAAGTTTAAGCCATCATCAGATTCATCAGCGCCATCAATATAGACAGAAATGGCTGCTACTTCGTTAAGGTCAAAAACTTTGATGCCATGAGCTTCTAAGCGATCTGCTGTGGCAATAGAACTGGCTACTGCGCCTTTAATATCATTTTTCATCGTTGCCAAGGCATCAATAAAAAAATTAGCCGTAGAGCCTGTGCCTACGCCTATAATAGTGTCTTTTACGACGTACTTAAGCGCGGCTTGTGCAACGGCAAGTTTCATTTCGTCTTGAGTCATAATGTGCTCCATAAAATCTAAATATTTAACCAATTATACACGATGAAAAAAATCATTCTAGCCAGCAATAACAAGGGAAAAATTAAGGAGTTTAGCGCTATGCTTGAGGGCGTTTATGAACTGGTGTCAATGGATGCCATGGGCGTGGAAGAGGTGCCAGAAATCGGGCTAAGTTTTGTTGAAAATGCACTGATAAAAGCCCGAAATGCCAGTAAACAATCTGGACTGCCGGCACTTGCTGACGATTCTGGCCTGGTGATAGACGCATTAAAAGGCGCACCTGGCATTTATTCAGCACGCTATGCGGGCAATCACGGCGATGATGATGCCAATACTCGCAAGGTGTTAGCAGATATGCAAGCGGTTGCCGACGATCAGCGTAGTGCCAGATTTTGGTGTGCGATTGTGTTTGTTGAACATGCACATGACCCAACGCCGATTATTATCCAGCGCAGTTGGGAAGGTGAAATTCTTCGCGAAAAAGTGGGCAATAATGGTTTTGGTTACGACCCTATTTTTTATCTGTCCACACATAAAAAAACTTCTGCCGAACTGTTGCCAGCCACTAAAAATGTAATCTCTCATCGAGGCAAGGCACTTCAGGCGTTACTTCAGGCATTAAAAAACTAATTGCCAAAATGCTAGCACTGCCGCCATTATCACTATATATCCACTACCCGTGGTGTGTCAAAAAATGCCCATACTGTGATTTTAATTCTCATGAAGGTGAACATAGAAGCGGCTATATTGAGACGCTGCTACAAGATTTGGAGGATGACTTAATGTATCTCCAAGATCGTACCATTCATTCAATTTTTATAGGCGGTGGTACGCCAAGTTTGATGAGTGAACAAGCGTTGGCACAGTTGTTTGACGGCCTTAAGCAACGGTTGAAATTTGAAGAGGATATTGAAATAACGCTTGAAAGCAATCCGGGTACTTTTGAGGTGGATAAGTTTAAGGTTTTTAAACAGATTGGCATTAATCGATTGTCAATTGGCGTGCAGTCGTTTAATGATACGCATTTGCAGTCTTTGGGGCGTATCCATAATGCCAATAATGCGCTTGAGGCTTGTCAGCAAGCGGGCAATTTGTTTGATCAAGTTAATATTGATTTGATGTATGCGCTAGAGGGACAGACAATAAGGCAAAGTTTGGACGATATTAATCAGGCAATTGCCCTAAATCCTAGCCATATTTCCTTATACCAACTCACTATTGAGCCGAATACATTATTTGCAAAATTCCCACCTAGGTTGCCCAATGAGGAAGACAGTTGGGCAATGGGCGAGCGCGGTACTGAGCGACTAGAGGCTGCGGGTTTTAAGCGCTATGAGGTTTCTGCTTTTGGAAAAATACCGTCAAAGCATAATATCAATTATTGGGAATTTGGGGATTATATCGGCATTGGTGCGGGGGCTCATGGCAAAATTACGTCCCGTGAACAGAACGCAATAATTAGAACTGTTAAGTCCAAATCCCCGCAAGATTATCTACATCATCGACAAACAAAAAAAGAGATTGTTGGCAATCAGTCGTTTGAATTTATGCTGAATGCACTAAGATTAAAACAAGGATTTAGCGTTGATTTATTTGAAAGTAGAACAGGGCAATCTATTGAAGTTGTTGCTGATAAAATCCATCAGGCTGAAGCTCAAGGCTTGTTAATAAAAGTCGATAATCAAATTATGCCAAGCAAAAAAGGCTTTGATTTTTTAAATGATTTGCAGGCTTATTTTATGTGATAAAATCAATTTTTATGGTTAATAAAAGTGCAAAACTGTATGAATAAAATATTAGTAGTGGGTGCGCTAATCAGTGCTACAACGATAAAAAGGCTAGCAATGATTGTCGGTGTATTATTTTTAACGGCTTGTTTTGATAGTGATAAGGGTCAAACAACAGCTTAACAAAGTGTCAATCTAGGCAAGGCAACTTTTGAAACAAATTGTGCCACTTGCCATGGTCAAGAAGGGCAGGGCTTGACTAAAGATTGGAAAGCAAAACAGGCAGATGGGAAATTTCCCGCACCACCTGTTAATGGCACCGCACATGCTTGGCACCACTCGCCTGATACGTTGATGAATACCATCAATAATGGAGGTGTGAAATTAGGCGGTTGGATGCCAGGGTTCAAAGATAAACTTAGCGAAGCAGAAAAGCAAGCAGTATTAAAGTATGTGCATGACCTTTGGCCGCAAGAGATTCAGACAAAATACGACGCTCGGTTTAAATAAGCCAAGTTTATAATTTTTAAAGGAAATTAAGATGATATCAAGAAGACGATTTATTCAATCCATTGCGGCCGTTGCTTTGTTGCCAAAGCAATTATTGCAAGCCAAGGGGTTGTTAGCAGCCAATGTTTTTCAGGTGCCTAAGCTGGAGATGGGCAGGCGCGTCGGTAAAGAGGTTTATTTTGACCTTAATTTACAATCAACAATGAGTCAGATTTTGCCCAATAAGCGCACGCTAACGTGGGGCATTAATCAAAATTTTTTAGGGGTGACTTTGCGCGCTAATAAGGGCGACAAAGTACATATTAAAGTTAGCAATCAATTAAACAAAACATCAACATTGCATTGGCACGGTATGAAATTGCCCGCCAAAGCGGATGGCGGCCCGCATCAGCCGATTGAGCCGGGAAAGGCTTGGCTGAGTGAGTTTGACATTATTCAGCCGGCTGCCACACTTTGGTATCACTCGCATCAAATACATAAAACGGGCGAGCAGGTGTATAACGGCTTGGCGGGTCTGTTTATTATTGATGATACAGAATCGGCTCAACTTAATCTGCCATCTGATTATGGAGTGGATGATTTTCCGGTAATTATTCAAGATAGAGAGTTTAATTCGGATGGTTCGTTTAGATATTTGTCAGGGTTTCGGGAAAAACTGATGGGTAAAATGGGTCAAATCATATTGGTTAATGGGGTGATAAATCCGGTGATGAAAGCGAAAAAATCCCTGATTAGATTAAGGATTTTGAATGGGTCTAATGCTAGAATTTATCAACTTGATTTTGATGATGCGCGCCCGTTTCATATTATTGCCAGTGATGGTGGCTTGCTAGAAAAGCCTGTTATGGCAAACTCTATTCAACTGGCACCAGCAGAGCGTGTGGAGATTTTGGTGGATGTGGCTGATGGGAAAATGCCAATGCTGCGCCATACAGAGGGCATGACTGGCATGATGATGCAACAAGAACAGGGCAGGCAGCCCGCAGTGGATATTTTCCAGATTGATGCCAGTCGTGCTGAGCGTTCTTCTCGTCAGGTGCCTAAGCAGTTGGTTGTGCATCAGCTTGATAGCCTTAAGCAGGTTGAGAAAAAGCGCAGGTTTGACTTGCAAATGCAAATGGGGCCGATGTTGATGATGAATGCGGCATTAGGGGCAAAAGATTTGCTAAAAATTAATGGTCAATCTATGGATATTAATCGAATTGATGAGGTGGTTAAGGCTGGTAGCGTAGAGCTTTGGCAGATTAACAATACGTCAATGATGGCGCATCCATTTCATATTCATAATGTTCAATTTAAGATTGTTAATCGTCGTGGAAAAATTGAAGGGCATGAATTGGGCTTTAAAGATATAGTATTGGTCAATCCGAACGAGAGCGTGCAGGTGCTGATTAGGTTTCCAAAATTTAGCGATGCAAAAATACCCTATATGTATCACTGCCATATTTTAGAGCATGAAGATGTAGGAATGATGGGGCAATTTACCGTGGTTTAATGATTATAAGGGCTTGCCATGAAACACAGTTATCAAATTTTGGATATGTCTTGTGCAGGTTGTAGTGATAGTGTTAAAAAGGCATTATTAACATTAACAGATATTAATAAGATAGACATTGATTTGACCCACAAAACTGTGGTGATTGATGCCAATATACAGTTATCATTGGACACCTTGCAACAGGCCTTGTTGGCGGCTGGATTGCATTATACAATCACAGCAAAAAGCCACAATACCTGTTCACATCACGACTCAAAACAGCAAAAAATTGATCAGCACGGCAATGGTGTATTTTATTGCCCAATGTTTTGCGAAGGTGACAAAACTTATCCAACACAAAGTGGATGCCCCGTATGTGGAATGGATTTGCTTGAGCAACCTAGTGCAACTCAAACAAGACAATTTGGCTGCCCGATGCACCCTGATATTATTAAAGATGAGGCGGGCAGTTGCATGATTTGCGGAATGGATTTGGTGGTACTAGAACCTGAAGATACTGAGCAAAAAGCATATCAAGTTTTGCTGAAAAAAATGCAACTATCAATAGCCTTCGCCTTGCCTGTATTTATTATTGCAATGGCTGATTTGGCACCTAACAACCCACTTGATAGTGTAATGAGTGGGCAGGCTTGGGGCTTTGTGCAATTAATACTCACCATGCCAATTGTTTTTTGGACTTGTTGGATGTTTTTTGAGCGAGCTTATCAGTCTATTCTTACTTGGAATCTTAATATGTTTACCTTGGTTGGCATAGGCACGGGTATTGCATTTATGTTTAGTGTGGTTGGGTTGTTTTTTCCTGATATTTTTCCAGATGATTTTAAATCTGAGAGTGGCTCAGTATTACTATATTTTGAAGCAACTGCCGTTATTTTGACGTTAGTGCTATTGGGTCAATTGTTAGAGGCAAAAGTGCATGGTCAAACCAGCACCGCATTAAAAGAATTGTTAAAACTCGCACCTTCAGAGGCAACATTAGTGACTGATGATGGCGATGTAACGGTTAGCATTCATGAGATTAAAGTGGGTGATTTATTGAGGGTTAAACCAGGGGACAAAATCGCAGTTGATGGGGTTATTCGTCAAGGGCAAAGTAGTATTGATGAATCTATGATTTCAGGCGAGCCAATTCCTGTGGATAAAATCCAGGGAGATTTGGTGATTGCAGGCACGATTAATAGCAATCAGTCGTTTGTTATGCAGGCACAAAAAATTGGTTCAGAAACGCTACTTTCGCAAATTATTCAAATGGTGAAAGATGCCTCAAGGTCACGTGCGCCTATTCAAAAATTGGTGGATACAGTTGCGGGTTATTTTGTCCCAGTTGTTGTGTTGGTTGCGGTTGTTACTTTTAGTATTTGGGCAGTATTTGGACCCGAACCGGCGATGGTGTATGGTTTTGTGAATGCAGTATCAGTATTGATTATTGCTTGCCCCTGTGCTTTAGGGTTGGCAACACCTATGTCGGTGATGGTTGGTGTGGGCAAGGGGGCTCAATCGGGTGTGTTAATTAAAGATGCAGAATCTCTGGAAGTGATGAATAAAGTGGATGTGTTAATCACTGATAAAACAGGCACCATTACCGAAGGCAAGCCCTCAGTCGATACTATATTTTCATCAACAGGCAATGAGGCTGATTTATTGCAAAAAGTAGCATCACTTAATCAATATAGCGAACACCCTTTGGCAAAAGCTGTGGTGCATTATGCACAAGAAAAAAATAGTAAACTCATAGAGGTGAATGATTTTAAAGCCATTCCTGGTAAAGGTGTTATTGGCACTATCGACCAACAACAAATAACTTTGGGAAATTCGGCATTGTTGGACGCTTACAACATTAATATTGCTAATGATTTGAATGAGAAAATAGTGCAGGCGCAAAAACAAGGTAAAACGGTTTCTTATATTGGTATTGACAACGAAGTGCTGGGCTATGTTGCAATCAGTGATAAGATTAAATCCAGCAGCAAAAAAGCCATTGCGGATTTAATGGCACAAGGCGTTCAAGTAATTATGATGACAGGGGATAATAAAAATACCGCGCAAAGTGTTGCTGATGCATTAAATCTTGTTGAGTTTGAGGCATCTTGCTTGCCAGAAGACAAACTTAAAAAAATCAAACAATTACAAGCGCAAAACAAGGTTGTGGCAATGGCAGGTGATGGTGTGAATGATTCACCTGCTTTGGCACAATCTAATGTGGGGATTGCTATGGGAACCGGTACCGATGTGGCAATAGAAAGCGCACAAATTACCTTAATTAAAGGTGATTTGGATGGCATTGTTAAGGCAAAAAAACTCAGTTATGCAGTGATGAAAAACATCAAACAAAATTTATTTTTTGCGTTTGCTTACAATATTTTAGGGGTGCCAATCGCAGCAGGAATATTGTTTCCAGTTTTTGGTATTTTTCTATCGCCTATGATTGCGGCTACTGCCATGAGCTTTAGTTCAGTGTCGGTTATTGTCAACGCCCTTAGACTTAGAAAAATTTCTTTATAAGGAGTAAAGCTCTTTTTGCATAGGTAAAATAGAATTTTTTAATAGTTTCCCAAGCGCTAATATGTCTGACAAAATACACAATATTGCCAATGTCCTAACAGAAAGTTTGCCCTATATTCAAAAATTCCAAGGCAAAACCATTGTCATTAAATATGGTGGCAATGCTATGGTTGACGAGCAGTTAAAATCGAGTTTTGCGCGTGATATTGTGCTGATGAAATCTGTTGGTATGAATCCTATTGTAGTGCATGGTGGCGGACCTCAAATTGGCAAAATACTAGAAAAAATCGGCAAGCAAAGCGAGTTTGTTGGCGGTATGCGAGTTACTGACGCTGAGACGATGGATGTGGTGGAAATGGTGCTAGGCGGGCTGGTGAATAAGGAAATTGTCAATCTTATTCATCAACATGGCGGGCATTCTATTGGTCTGACTGGAAAAGATGGTAGTCTTATTGCTGCCAAGAAATTACAACATAAAATAGAACCCACTTCTGAGATTATTGATTTGGGTCATGTTGGCGAAGTTGATGTGATTGATACTTCGGTGATTGATTTATTGCTTAAAGGGGATTTTATTCCTGTCATTGCCCCGATTGGGGTTGGTAAAGATGGGTTTTCTTATAATATTAATGCCGATTTGGTGGCAGGTTCAATTGCTCAGGCGTTAAATGCTGAGAAGTTAATTTTACTCACCAATACCTCGGGATTATTGGATTCTAAGGGTGATTTATTGACAGGTTTGGATGCTAAAAAAATAGATGCACTCATCAAAGACGGCACCATTCATGGCGGTATGTTGCCCAAAACTGGCTGTGCATTATCGGCGGTTAAAAATGGTGTTAAATCGGCGCATATTATTGATGGTCGCGTTGCTCATGCGGTGTTATTAGAAGTTTTTACAGACAATGGCGTGGGTACATTGATTACTGGTTATGAATAAGGATAAGCGCAATAGTATTAAAGTTGTTGATTGTCAGGTATTGGCACATTATCAATTTGAAGCGGGTCAATATATTTTAACGCTTTCTTCTGAGGTGATTGCCAATCAGACCAAGCCGGGGCAATTCGTGCATATTAGCGTATCGGATATATTGCCGATGAGGCGCCCGATTTCTATTATGTCGGTTGATAAAGATAATGCAACGTTTGACTTGTTGTATAAAGTGGTGGGCGAAGGCACCAGACAATTATCCGAGCGTAAAATTGGCGATGTAATCAGCGTTATTGGTCCGATTGGCAATGGTTTTGAGATGACAGAAAATAAACGCCCTTTGCTGATTGGAGGGGGTGTGGGGATGCCACCGATGATTGCCATTGCACAATCTATTAAACATACAGAATATGATCCATTTGCTATTTTAGGCTCCGAAGTGCCGTTCCCATTTGTGGAAAAAATGGCTAATAATGGCAAGAATTATCAAGGCGCAACGCATACGATGCCCGAACTAGAGGAGTGGGGTATTGAATGTCGTCTAGCCAGTTTGCAAGCGTATCAGGGTGTGTTTACAGGGTATGTGACTGATTTGGCTAAGGTGTATTTGGATGGGCTATCAGCGGATGAACGCGCGCAAGTTGAGATTTATGCTTGTGGCCCGCATCCAATGCTAAATGTTGTGGCAATATTGGCTAAAGAATACGGGCTACCTTGTCAGGTTTCTTTAGAAGAAAATATGGCATGTGCCGTGGGCGGTTGTGCTGGTTGCGTGGTTGAAGTGCAAACCGATTCTGGCCCTGCAATGAAGCGTGTCTGTGTAGATGGCCCAGTATTCAACGCCCATCTTATTTTTTAAGATGCAAGCCTTGCTTGCATCTTTTTTTGATATGGTGCAAGCAAGGCTTGCACTTTTGTATCTAAGTAGTTGTTGATTAATATGATTGCACAAAATTTAGCAAAAATTCGTCGTCGTATTGATGGGGTTAAGCATTCGCAACAAGTGACACTTGTTGCTGTTGGTAAAACTAAGTCTGCTGCTGATCTTCAGCAAGCGATTGATGCTGGGCAAAGACACTTTGGTGAAAATTATTTACAAGAGGCCTTAGAGAAGATTGAAATTCTTAAAAATCAGGCGCTTGTTTGGCATTTTATTGGTGCTATTCAATCTAATAAAACCAAGGCTATTGCTCAAAATTTTGATTGGGTGCATAGTGTTGATCAGCTAAAAATTGCGCAAAGACTCAACCATCAACGTCCGCTGGGCTTAAAAAAACTGAATGTTTTGTTACAAGTGAATATTGACCATGAGGCGACTAAATCAGGTGTTTTGGTGGAGGATATTGAGGCGCTAGTGCCTCAATTCGAACAGTTTCAGCATATTGTGCTTAGGGGGTTTATGTGTATTCCTCACCCTAATCAGGCTGAGCAAAGTTTTAAGGCAATGTCTAACATACTCAAAAAATACCCGAATTTAGACACTTTATCGATGGGAATGAGTGCGGATTTTGATTTGGCAGTTAAAAATGGCGCCACTTTTGTGCGTGTTGGTACGGATATTTTTGGTCAAAGAGTGTATAGTTAATTTTTTTTGTAAAAGTTTATATGAATATTAAAGTATTGATAACAGGAGGGACAATTGACAAGGTTTATCAAGAGCTGAGTGGTGAATTGGCTTTTGCTGAGAGTCATATTGTCAAGATGCTTAATCGTGGACGTTCAATGGTAGATACCTTATCAGAGGTGTTGTTTTTAAAAGATTCGCTGGAAATGACAGATTTAGACCGTCAATTGATATTGGATAAGTGCCAATCTTGTCAAGAAAAAAATATTCTCATTACGCACGGCACAGATAGCATGGTGGAAACGGCCAACTATTTAGACAAACATCTTAAAGATAAAACCGTGGTGTTGTTTGGCTCGATGGTGCCCTATTCGATTGATTGCTCAGATGCTTTGTTTAATTTGGGTGTGGCCTTAAGTGCCGTACAGTTGCAAGATTTTGGTGTGTATATTGCAATGAATGGGTGCGTGTTTGAGGCAGGTCAAGTCAAAAAAGACAAAGACTTGGGCATTTTTACGCACCTCTAGCTTTGGTTAGAGGTACTGTTTAAAGCAGTTTATTTTGTCATGTATTCGATGGCTGCTTTTAACTCGTCGTCTGAACAATCCATACAAGTGCCTCTAGGGGGCATAGATCTGACGCCGGTGATGGCTACTTTGACCAAGTCATCAATACCACGCTTAATTCGGGGCGCCCAGTCTGTTTTGTTGCCGAATTTGGGTGCGCCTAAAACGCCGGTGCCATGGCACGAAGTACAAGCGGTGGTATAAATTTGCTCGCCACTGCGTGCTTTAGTGGCAGTTTTAACGGGCGCTTTGATGGCAGTAACGTCAATATCGCCCTCTAAATAAACTTGACCGAAAGGCTGGATGCGTTCTGCTAAGGTCAAATGGTCGTCAGAGCCTACATGAATCAAATCGCTAAAAAATGTTTTAGTACCAAAAATAAGAGCAAAAATAACAATAATTGCGGCGATTGAGTGTTTAAAGTGCATAGTGGGCTTCCTTATTTAGTCTAACTTCCGTATTACATAACTTGAGTGCAAAACCAGTTATAATTCTCAAAATGAAAAAGATTATATCAGAATGAAGCCAAGCAATCAACTTATCACAATTTATGAATCCCACAAAACAGTATTTTCCCATGCAAAAACTTGTCAAATAATGCGCTATTCTCCTTATTTTTGCATAAAAAATGTACCATTTTCAAAAAATTTTGAGTTGGTAGTGGTTTCAGAATGACTAAGAAAATACCGTTTAAAGGCATAAAAGTATTAAAAATAAGCGCTTGGATTGGTGCGGTTGTTTTGCTACTCATTGTTTTGTTGTTAGGTCTTTTTATGACTTTTCCAAATTTATTAACCTCAGTGATTGAGTCCAGATTGTCTAGTGCCAGTGGCGTTGAAGTGGAATTATCAACGGTTGATGTTGAGTTAGAATTAGATGGTATTTCATTGAATATTCATAATTTGAAACTTAATTCTAACGACCAACACCAACCAATTGCACAAATACAAGGGCTGCGTTGGCATATTTTATTTGAGGATATTGAGCAAACAAGTCAAGTATCTATTGATGCGCTTATTTTGTATTCCAATTCAACTTTTAGTATTGCCTCTTTGGCGGATGATATCAAGCAATTGGCGTCACCCGAGGTGCTGGGATTGACGTATCTTTTTAAATCTTTAAGTATTCAAAAAATACATATCAAGGGTAAGGATACGTTTGTTATTGCGCCGTTGAGCATGACGCGATCGGATTCACAATTATTACTGAGTGTATCAAATCAGGCAATAGAGGATCAATATTTGGATATTGCTATTACACTATCGGGCGAGCAATCAAAGCAGAAAGATTTATTGACGCTGGCAATAACGCTGAGTAACGCTGATTTTTCTTTGTTGTCTAAGCTTAAATTCTATCATCAAGATGGCAGTGATTATGCCCAATTATCAGGCAATATTGAGCAAATGAAGGTCGCCAATCTTGATAAGTATTTGAGCGCCTCGATTGTGAGCAAAGCGGCTAATAATTGGATGAAGCGTGGGTTTAAATCTGGCATTTTGGAAAATATAAACATTCAGTTGGTTAAAAATTTATCAGAATCCGTGCCTGCTGATATTAGCGTTAAAGCGCATTTAACAAAATCAGAACTGATGTTTGATGAAAACTGGCAAAGTTTAAAAGAGCTAGATGCCGATATTAGCACGGATGGTAAGCGTCTTAACGTGTTGGTTAATAGCGCTCAATTGTATGATTTGCCACTGACAAATATGGCATTGGAAATTGACGATATGAACCAGGCAAATTTGGATATTCGCCTAGTAGGCAAGATTGACACCACGAGTCAGGCGTTGATGCAATTTTTAGCGCAAGCGCCAACGGGACATACCACGCATGATGTGATTGAGCAGTTTAGTTTAGAAGGTCCATTAACAGGAAAACTTGATTTGTTGTTGCCGCTGGATGGTCGTGCTACTACCTTGGATGTGGATTTAATCGTTGATAAAAATCGCTTGGTTACGTTAGATGGCGCGGTTGTGGTTGAAAATTACCAATCTACTATTGCATTTCATGAAGATCAAATTATCACTAATGGCACTGGCACTATTCGGGATATTGCGGTTGAAATTCGGATTAATCCACAACATAGAGAGGCTGATGATAAAGTGTCTTTGGCGATTGAAGTCATTAAGGCTGATAAGGATTTTGAGCTGTATTTAACGCGTCAATTGGATCAAACTTGGCGCGCGAATATTGACTCCAAAGTCATTAAGGCTGATATTGAAATGGCATTAACCGATGGGCTGCCAAGTGTTAGCGTTATGGGGCTTCAGGTGTTATCGCCTAAGGGGTTAAAGGGTGATTGGAATATTCAGGCGGAGGACATACCCAGTATGTTTTTAAGCGTGAAGGGGGTGTCTATGGATCAGCAAGAAATTCCGGGTTTTAGCGCCAAGTTGGAGTCGGACAATAATGTATTAAAAATTTCCAATCTGAGTTTTGAGGGCATTGGCGTTGGCGACAAAGATCTTTTGTTTGATGGTGCTTGGGTGCAAGGCAAGACTCGATTAATTGCCAAAGCCAAAGGCAAGGGCTTGAGCGAATTTTTGAAAAAATTTGAAGTGACTGAAAAAGTCAGTGGCGGTAAGTTTGAGTTTGACCTGCGTTTATTTTGTGATTGTGCACCTTGGAATATGAGTTTGAGCAAACTAAGTGGCATTGCCAAAATGAATGTGACAGAGGGGGTGTTTACTGATAAGGACCCTGATATTGGCAGGGTGCTATCATTGCTTAATATTAGATCAATTGCCAAAAGGCTTAAACTTGATGTGGCTGATTTGACGGATAAAGGCTTTGCTTACGATAGTATTGATGCGCAAGTTACCTTGTTAAATTCACGTGCTAAAATTGATTATTTTCAATTAGAAGCCAGTTCTAGCTCGATTAATTTAGTGGGGCAAAGTCATGTGATTGATCAAAGTTATGATATTGAGGCCACGGTCATGCCAGCCATTGGCGATGCTGTACCTGTGGTGACTTATTTGGCAGGTGGAGGCTTGATGGGGGTGGGCGTTTGGTTAATTGACCAATTGTTTGACATCAAACTAATTGATAATATTGTCAATCAAGTAGTCGAATTTAAATATAAAATTACAGGTTCATGGGATAAACCCATTATTGAAAAAATATCAACAAATTTATGATTGAACAATTACTAGATGATCAGCACATAGGCCAACAAACCGTTTATTCTTTGCTAGAATCTTTGTCCGAAAATACGCCAGATTATGCAGATTTATACTTTCAATATTCCGTCTCGGAGTCTTGGTTTTTGGAACAAGGTATTGTTAAATCTGGCACTTATAATATTAGCCACGGTGTTGGTACACGTGCAGTTAATGGCGAGCAAACGGGTTTTGCGTATTCGGATGATCTCAACCGTCAAGCGATTGAAAAAGCCATTGATTTTGCTAAGGGCATCAGCTCAACTAACACCCCCGTTAAATTACAAACATTTCAGCAGGTGCCTACCATTGCCAAATATAGTGGTTTAAACCCTTTGGGTAGTTTGAATGCGCAAGAAAAGGTTGATTTTTTAAAGCGTATTGATGTGTTGGCTAGAAAAGAGCCGAAGGTAACCCAAGTGAGTGCCTCTATTTCGGGCGCTTATTCCGATGTGTTAATTGCTGCGAGTGATGGCGTGTATCAAAAAGATTATCGCCCTATGGTTCGCGTCAGTGTCAGCGTGATTGTTGAGCATAATGGGCGTGTTGAATCTGCCTCAAGTGGTGGTGGCGGTCGTTATGATTATCGTTATTTTATTGATCATAATCTGGATGAAATTTATGTGGCAGAGGCAATTCGACAGGCGTTAGTTGCCTTGGAGGCATCTGGCGCGCCTGCGGGCAATATGCCAGTTATTTTAGGCTCTGGCTGGCCTGGTGTGCTATTGCACGAGGCTATTGGCCATGGCTTAGAAGGGGATTTTAATCGCAAAGGCACGTCTGTTTTTGCAGATAAGATGGGCGAGCAAGTGGCGAGTAGCAAATGTAGCATTGTTGACAACGGCACCTTGGCTAATAGGCGCGGCAGTTTGACTATTGATGATGAAGGGGTGCCGACTCAGCAGACTACTTTAATTGAAAATGGCATACTTAAAGGGTATTTGTTTGACAAAATGAATGCCAGATTAATGGGGGTTGAGTCAACGGGCAATGGCAGGCGTGAATCCTATGCGCATATTCCCATGCCCAGAATGACCAATACGTATATGCTGAATGGTGAAGATACTTTGGCAGAGATGATTGCCTCGGTGGATGAAGGTATTTATGCGGTCAATTTTGATGGTGGGCAAGTTGATATTACTTCGGGCAAATTTGTGTTTAGTGCCAATGAGGCTTATTTGATTAAAAATGGTAAGATTGCGCATCCTGTTAAAGGTGTAACGTTGATTGGTGCGGGTGACGAGGTGCTAAAAAAGATTTCAATGGTGGCAAATGATTTGAAGTTGGATGGTGGCATTGGTATTTGTGGTAAGGAGGGGCAGTCTGTAGCCGTGGGGGTTGGTCAGCCGAGCCTGAAAATTGACGAGTTGACCGTGGGCGGAACTCAGTTAAATACTTAAAGAGACCTTTGCATAAATATGAATAATCATCAAAAATCCACTTTTCAGTCACTTGGCAATTTTTTAAACCCTACCTTAGCCCTCCCAGAGGGTTATTGTGTAGCGTTGACCCTGCTAGAGTTGGGTTTAAGAAAGTCACCCATTGAACAAAAATTGAATTTTGATGATTATTCATATTTACGCAAAGGTCTTTTAAAATTAGTGGCTGAATGTATTTGCCGTTATTGATGAATTATTCGCTTAAAATAGATATAATGCTTAGATTGAAATTTAAATTTAAATGTTGGAGGGTTGGATGTTAGAAAGTTATCTGCCTATCGTTGTGTTTATTATGCTGGGTCTTGGCTTTGGTGCCGGGCCAATGTTAATAGGTTATTTGCTTGGCCCTAGCAAGCCTAACAAGGAAAAAAACTCTCAGTTTGAATGTGGCTTTCCACCGTTTGAAGATTCACGTATGTATTTTAATGTTCGCTACTATTTGGTGGCTATTTTGTTTATTTTGTTCGATTTGGAGGTCGCCTTTGTGTTTCCATGGGCAGTGGTTCAATCAGAATTAGGTTGGTTTGGCTTTATTGCCATGAGTGTATTTTTATGTTTGTTGGTAGTGGGTTTCATTTACGAATGGAAAAATGGCGCGCTAGAATGGGAATAAAAGATGGCAATTGAAGGATTAATGAAAGAAGGTTTTGTAACCACTTCGCTAGATAGCGTGATTAACTGGGCTAGAACAGGTTCGTTATGGCCTATGACATTTGGCTTGGCGTGTTGCGCGGTAGAAATGATGGAAGCCGGCTCTTCGCGCTATGATCTTGACCGCTTTGGCATTATATTTAGACCCACGCCTAGGCAATCAGATTTAATGATTGTTGCCGGCACATTGACCAACAAAATGGCACCCGCCCTACGAAAAGTCTATGACCAAATGCCAGAACCTAGATGGGTTATTTCAATGGGTTCATGTGCGAATGGCGGGGGATATTATCATTATTCTTATGCGGTGGTGCGTGGCTGTGATCGTATTGTGCCAGTTGATGTTTATGTGCCTGGTTGTCCGCCAACGGCAGAGGCGCTACTGTATGGCATTATGCAATTGCAAGATAAAATCCGTCGTACTAACACCATTGCCCGTACTTAAATGATGCAAAAATTATTAGCACAATTAGAAGAAATGTTTGAGGCTGGAGATATAGTGTCTGCTTATGGTGAATTGACATTAACCGTGGACAGTAAGGACATTGTTGGCATTTGCTTGAAATTACGCGATAAACTGGCATTTGATACGCTAATTGATTTATGCGCTGTTGATTATTTAAGCTATGGTCAGTCTGAATGGGCGGGAGATGCCAGTCATTCGGGATATTCCAGAGGTCGAAGCGCGCAAGCGGGCAAAGATAAGTATCAGCAACGTTTTGCCGTTGTTTATCATTTGCTGTCGGTGAGTAATAATTATCGTATTCGGGTGAAAGCCTTTGTGGATGAGGCTGAACCGATTATTAAATCAGTTACCCATATTTGGGCATCCGCCGATTGGTATGAGCGAGAAGCCTTTGATTTGATGGGGATTTTATTTGAAAATCATACCGATTTACGTCGAATTTTGACCGACTACGGCTTTGTTGGGCATCCGTTGCGTAAAGATTTTCCAATGATTGGCGAGGTGGAAATGCGTTACGATGAAGACTTAGGTCGGGTGGTGTACGAAAAAGTCAGCATTGAGCCAAATATCAACGTACCTAAGGTAATCAGGAAATAACCATGGCAAAAATTCGCAACTATACGCTTAATTTTGGCCCGCAACATCCTGCGGCACATGGGGTATTGCGCCTCATTTTAGAAATTGATGGCGAGGTGATTGAGCGTGCTGATCCACATATTGGCTTGTTGCATCGCGGTACTGAAAAATTGGTAGAATCCAAGCCCTATAATCAATCGATTGGTTATATGGATCGACTGGACTATGTCTCTATGATGAGTAATGAGCACGCTTATGTGATGGCGATTGAGACCATGCTTGGACTTGAAGTACCTGAGCGTGCACAGTATATTCGCGTTATGTTTGATGAAATAACACGGATTTTAAATCATCTAATGTGGTTGGGAACGCATGCCTTGGACGTTGGCGCGATGAGTGTTTTCTTATATACATTCCGCGAGCGTGAAAAGTTGATTGACTGTTATGAGGCGGTGTCGGGGTCACGTATGCATGCGACTTATTATCGCCCGGGTGGTGTGTATCGAGATTTGCCAGATAATATGCCAAAATATTTAAAATCAGACATGCGCACTCATCAAGAATTAACGGCTATGAATGAAAATCGCCAAGGCTCATTGCTCGATTTTATTGCAGATTTTGTGGCAAAGTTTCCAAGTCATGTTAAGCAATACGACGACTTGTTAACGGAAAATAGAATTTGGAAGCAGCGTCTGGTGAATATCGGTATTGTGTCTGCTAAACGCGCCAAACAATTAGGCTTTACCGGCCCGATGTTGCGCGGTTCTGGCGTGGCTTGGGATCTGAGGAAAAATCAGCCGTATGCAGTGTATGACCAATTAGAATTTGATATTCCAATTGGGGCAACAGGTGATAGTTATGACCGTTATTTAGTGCGTATGGAAGAATTACGCCAGTCAAATAAAATTATCGGACAATGTGTGAATTGCCTTAAAGCCAATCCTGGCGCGGTGATGAGCGATGATAAAAAAGTAGCAGCACCTAAACGCATTGATATGAAAGACGATATGGAGTCACTTATTCATCACTTTAAGTTATTTACCGAAGGCTATTCGTTGCC
>JAJRPY010000177.1 GCA_024280535.1 Gammaproteobacteria bacterium
GACCCAGTATCCACCATATAAGCAATCTTACCCAGCTTAACACCCGCTGTATTCACCACCTCTAAACCCGTTAATTCATGCCAGTAATACTCGCCCTTAGGCAGTTTCGGCAATTGCGCTATTTCAATATAAATATCCATGCCAATATAGCCTCTGGCCAATTCTCGACTGTCCACCCCTTTGAGTTGTGCCACAAGCGTTTTACCTTGCACCCTGCCGTTCACAATTTCAAGCGTCGTCCAACGACCCTCTGCCTGAATATGCCAAGGCTGATAAGACAAAATATTTTTTCTAGGGCTGGCGTATGATAATAATTTCACCCAGCCATGAACACCAAAAAGGCCATTAATCTGCCCGATTAATAGCCTTTCATTGCTCATATTATGGTTTGCCACTTTATTCAGCAGCTGCTTCCTCTGATGCTGCTTCAGCTGGTGCCAATTCAGTTTCTGCTGCCGTTGCCGCTTCTGCGGCTTTAGCCTCGGCCTCTGCTTTGGCTTTTTCTGCTTCCGCTTCTGCTACTATCTTAGCCGCTTCGTCTGCCTTGGCTTTAGCCTCTGCTGCTAATTTGGCTGCAACGGCCGCTGCCGCTACCTCATGGGCTGCTACACGCTTTTCACGAATGGAAGGGTCTTTAAATTCTTTCACAAGTTGTTTAACGCGATCAGAAATTTGCGCACCTTCTGAAATCCAATACGCCAATCTGTCTTCTTCAAGGGTTAGTCTAACTTCTTGTCCGCGAGCAACGGGATTAAAATATCCGATACGCTCAATATAACCACTGTCTCTACGCTTGCGTGAGTCTGTTGCTACGATTGAATAAAAAGGTTTTTTCTTGGCTCCACCTCGGGCTAGTCTAATTTTAACCATGGGTTTTTTGCTCCTGTATTATTAAATAAAACCTACACCAAAAAAGGCATAAGACGGAGCATTATATCAGTTTTTCAAGATCGCGTGCTAATTTTTGCGCATCCCCAATATATTTCATCGGGGTTAATTCTGCCAGCGCTTGTTTTGCTGCTTCTGGCATTTGTAAATCTTTAACAAACGCTGCCAACACCTGCGCATCAATCGTATTACCACGCGTTAATGCCTTTAATTTTTCGTACGGATTATCAATCCCATAACGACGCATCACCGTTTGAATTGGCTCAGCCAACACCTCCCAAGACGCATCAAGATCTTGATACAAGCGCGCTTCATTGGTTTCCAGTTTGCCAATACCTTTGGCAATTGACGCATACGCCACCAAGCAATGAGCGCAACTCACGCCCAAATTCCTAAGCACCGTTGAATCAGACAAATCACGCTGCCAACGCGAAATTGCCAACTTATCAGCCAAATGTGTATTCAGCGCATTAGCCATACCCAAATTACCCTCGCCATTTTCAAAATCAATTGGATTAACCTTATGTGGCATAGTCGATGAGCCAACCTCTCCTTCAATGGTTTTTTGCTTGAAATATCCCAACGACACATAGCCCCAAATATCCCGACAATAATCAATCAAAATCGTATTAAACCGATTAATCGCATGAAAATACTCCGCCATATAATCATGTGGTTCAATCTGTGCTGTATATATCGCATAATTAATCCCCAAATCTTCAATAAATTGCCGAGAAATTGCCTGCCAATCAAGCTCCGGATAAGCAGATATATGGGCATTAAAATTACCCACTGCGCCGTTAAATTTGCCCATAATATTCACATTTTCTAACTGCTCAATTTGACGCTTGAGGCGAAACGCAAAATTTGCCATTTCTTTACCCACAGTGGTTGGTGATGCGGTTTGACCATGGGTGCGTGATAGCATTGGAATAGACGCATTATCTTTAGCCATCGTTGCAATCAACGCCAGTACAGTATTCATCTGCTTAAGCATCACCTCACGCCCATCAATTAGCATCAGCGCATGCGCCAAATTATTAACATCTTCCGACGTGCAAGCAAAATGAAAAAACTCGCTAACCTTGCTCAATTCGGCATTGGTTTTAATTTTGTCCTTTAAAAAATATTCAACTGCTTTAACATCATGATTGGTGGTTTTTTCAATGTCTTTAACGGCTTGTGCATCCTCTAGGCAAAAATGAGCTGCAATATTGGCTAAAAATTCACTAGCCTGAGTGCTAAAAACCGGCACTTCTTTAATACCTGGATTATCTGCCATCGCTTGCAACCACTTAACCTCAACCAATACTCGGTATTTAATCAGCCCAAATTCACTAAAAATAGTGGCTAAATCTTTGGTTTTGTCAAAATAGCGCCCATCAACAGGGGAAATAGCAGTTAATACATTGAGTTCCATAATATCCTTTGAATTGACTTAATAAATGTAATTTTACTTATAATTAAGTAGGCGAGTTACAAAACAGAAATTTAACTTGCTACTTCTAATGAGTATTGCTAAAATTTTACAACTATTCAAAGGAGTTAATCGCACAATAATCATGCTTATATCTGACACGCAAACCATTGCCAAAGTGCTGAAAACAGACTGCTCCACTAATATTGCCTTTAAAAATGTTTGCACCGATACTCGAAAACCCATGAACGGCGCACTATTTATCGCATTAACTGGGGGTAATTTTGATGCGCACGACTATATAAGCCAAGCGCAAAAAATGGGTGCGGTGGCACTAGTTGTTAGCAAAAAAGTCAGCTCAAATTTGCCCACTTTGTTGGTACGTAACACCCAAGAGGCACTCAGCAACATTGCCGCCTGGCACTTGCATACTCTCAAGCCCAAAACAATCGCCATCACCGGCAGCAACGGCAAAACCACGACCAAAAATATGCTAAAAAATATTCTGCAATTAGTCGCGCCCACATTAGCCACTAAAGGCAATCTTAACAACCATTTTGGCGTACCTATGACCCTGCTAACATTAGAAAAAAAACACCAATATGCGGTGATTGAACTGGGGGCAAATCATTTGGGTGAAATTGCCCATCTGCGTGCCATTGTCCAGCCTAATATTGCACTCGTAACCAATACACTAGATGCCCATATTGGCGAATTTGGCGGCTTTGACAACCTAGTCAACGCCAAGCGTGAGATTTATTCAACGCATTCTACAAATATTGTCAATACCCAAACTTCTTTTACTGGTGATATAAGTTTTGGTCATAATGGCAATATTTTTGCCGATAACATCAATCATAACCATTTTAATTTAAATATCTATGATAAAAAAATCACCGTCACTTTACAACTGCTTGGCAGGCACAATATTGACAACGCCCTAGCAGCTAGCGCTTGCGCTTATGCACTAGGCATTGATATTCAGCTCATCAAACAAGGTCTAGAAAACACACCAGCCGAACCAGGCAGGCTAACCCTAATTCAACAAGCAAATTTAACCCTGCTTGATGATACTTATAACGCCAGTCCACAATCAATGAAGGCTGCTATTGCCACTTTGCAAACCTTTCAAGGGGAAAAAATTGCCGTACTTGGCGATATGGGCGAACTCGGAGACAACGCCAAGGCTTTTCATCAAGAAATCGGGCAATTGGCAAAAAATACACTTGACAAGATTTACACCTATGGAACATTGGCAAAGCATTACAACGGCATTCATTTTAATGATTTAAAATCTCTAGCATCACATATTCTCACCCAGCATAGCAACGCTAACATACTAATTAAAGGCTCAAGATCCGTTCAACTAGACAAGTTAATCAAACTTTTGCAAAAATAAGTCACTTTTCACTTGACCTTTTGCCCAAACCTAGCGATAATTACGTGCTTGATGGGCCCGTGGCTCAATTGGATAGAGTACTCGGCTACGAACCGAGCGGTTACTGGTTCGACTCCAGTCGGGCCCACCATCAATTTTCCATCAAGTTTATTCGCCCAAAGCACTTCTGATAGAATACACCTATGATGACACTACCCAACATAATCACCCTATCTAGAATTTTCCTAATTCCGGTTTTTGTTGCCCTGTATTATTTCCAGCCAGCTTATACCGACACCCCAATCTTTACTTGGATTAACTTCTGCCTAACTGGCGCTTATGCCTTCATTAGCACCACCGATTATTTAGACGGCTACCTAGCCAGAAAGCTCAATATGACCTCACAACTCGGTGCATTCTTAGACCCTGTTGCCGACAAACTCATGGTGTCCGTGGCATTAATTATGCTGGTGGATTTTTACCCAACAGATAGCCATTGGTACATTACCATCGCCGCCCTGATTATCATTTCTCGCGAAATTTTAGTCTCCGCTTTGCGTGAATGGATGGGGGTTATTGGTCAGCGCTCAAATGTCAAAGTATCTTATATCGGCAAAGTAAAAACTTTTGTGCAAATATTTGCTATCTTATTTTTACTCTACCAGCAGCCTTTTTTCGGCCTTCCTAGTTTTGAGATTGGTGTAACCCTTTTATTAATAGCAACCCTACTCACTTTATGGTCTGGTTTTATTTATTTAAAAGAAGGAATTAAAACTTTTGACAATTAAAACAAAATCAGCCTTGACTAATTCGAAAAAAACACTATAATTTCACTTTTGTATTGCGGGAATAGCTCAGCTGGTAGAGCATCACGTTGCCAACGTGAATGTCGCGAGTTCGAATCTCGTTTCCCGCTCCAGATTTTTAAAAAAAGGCCTGTTTATCAGGTCTTTTTATACTGCCCTTTGCACAAACCTTGGCCGGATAGCAAAGTGGTTATGCAGGAGCCTGCAAAGCTTTATAGACCAGTTCGATTCTGGTTCCGGCCTCCATACACAAAAAAAGCCCGATTTTTTATCGGGCTTTTTTTTAGCTTTTTTTAAAAAACTTTATAACTGTTTGCCAGTTAAAAATTATAAATAAAGTTAATCGAAATTCGATTAAAACTTGAATTTGAACCATTAATATTAAAACTTCTAAACGATTGTGCATAGAATTTATGCTTAGCATATTCTAGTTCTAAATTATAATGCTGCATAAAATTCACCCCCGCCTTAGCACTGATATAACTACCATTAACACCAGTTTTATCTTTAGTACCATATTCAGGATCACCAGACGTTCCGCTATAGTAGGAATTATACCAATCCCCTTTCACTTTAGCATATCCCAATCCCACATAAGGATTATACATTTGCTTAATGGCTGCAAAATTATACAAACCACCCGCATAAATATCCGTGGTTTCTAAATAAGAGGATGGAGAATCTACTACTACATCCACCAATCCGCTAAGTGTAGGTTTCTTAAATGCAGTGCCATCATCATGCATAAGAGCAGCCAGTTGTTTTGGCATAGCAATCTTCGTCCGATAAACACCAAGCTCATAACCAAAACCAACCTTTGGCATATATCTTAAGTTATAACCCAACGAGCGATAACTTGATATTTTCCCATTATAAATATTTGCATTTTTTTCTGTAATAGATGCTGGATCTCCATTAAATCCAGAAAAATCTTGATGCTTTCCACTAATATCTGCCTTAATATCCCCCAAACTGTGACTCAAATAAACACCATGTTTAAACACCCTTTCCGCCTGCGCCTGAAAAGCAACAAACAACAAACCAAGCAAAATAATATTTCTCATACATTCTCCAAAAAATTATTGATTATAAATCATCTTATTATACTATGGCATCAATTCATCTTTAAAATATCTGGCTTTATAATCAAGTATCACACCTTCCATAGCACGCTAATAATCAAGCATCAAAAACCAATTTTTAATTGCAATATTTATAACCTTTCTTATAAACAAGGAACGTTAC
>JAJRPY010000006.1 GCA_024280535.1 Gammaproteobacteria bacterium
TAGTATTTTTACAACTGATATTCGTGAAGCAGAATTATTTTTATCTGCCATCGGCTCAGATTGCGGTATTGCTAATGTAAATATTGGAACCAGTGGAGCAGAAATTGGCGGAGCATTTGGCGGCGAAAAAGAAACAGGTGGTGGACGTGAATCTGGCTCTGACGCTTGGAAAGGATATATGCGCCGCATGACAAGTACAATTAATTATTCAACAGAATTACCGTTGGCACAGGGTATAAAATTTGGTGATGATAGTTAAATAATAGCTATTCGTTGATCGTTTAGCCTATTGATAAAATATAGGGGTTTTCTTTTTGGCGCTGAATAAATTTTTCTTTACTGTCTATATTTTATCATTAAATGTGACCTTGTTCCCAGTAAACTTGGTTTTGAGCAAACAGCATAAGACTATAGAAGGCTCTTCAAAACCGCCCTCTATTCTGAAACAACAGATGCCTGCAGCTTTTGCGCCAAATAGAACAAACCTCCCACCATTGCTGAAAGAAATGTCATAGATAACCATAAAACCAACCCGCCATATTGATGTAATAAAAACCCACCGATAATTGGCGCTAGCGCAAACCCATAGCCACCAAGCGCTGCTGCACCAAAATAGCTTCCCTTGAGATGATCTGGTGCCATTCTATCTACAATAATATTCATTGTTGGAAATAATATAACTTCACCAAGACTAAGAATAAATACAGAAATCATAATTCCAACTTGAGTATTAGTTGGCGAAAATGCAAAACCTAAAAATGCCAGCACCAACAAACTAACCCCCAAACTGGCACGGTGTAGCGGTTGCCAATTTTTTAATAGGCTAAGCATTGGAAATTGCAAAATTATAATAGTAGTGGCATTGATTAAAATTAAGATAGCATAAAACTTAGTTATGTCTAAAAAATTCTCAACTCGCAAATATTGCAACAAACCAACCTCAATTTGCGCATAGGCTATAAAGGTAAATAAAGAGGCAAATACAAAAAGTAAAAAGGCATGATCTTTTCCTAAAACAGCAAAAAGCATTTTTATTGAAATATCATTAGCCATCTTAGTTTTGTTTTTTGGCGCTTCAATAGTGAACACAATTAATGCCGCAATCAGATAAATAAAATAAGTTGCAGCCACCAAACTAAATGTAATTTGTTGTGCCGTTAATCCAATTGTTACCCCGACAAGAGGACCAAAGGCTGCACCAATATTTAATGTGAAATAGCGCATATGTAGCGCCATATCTTTAGCCTCTCGCCCCTTTAGCATATCCGTCATTAGGGCTTTACCTGGATTTTCAACCATTGAGCGAGAAATAGAATGCCAAACCATAGCAGTAAACATCAAAGCCATAGAGTCTGCAAACCCTAAAGCTAATAAAGAAACAATATTAATAATCAAACCAAGAATTATAATTTTTCTACGCCCAACCTTATCCGATAGATAACCAACAAAAAAGCCAAAACTAATGCCAATAATTATTGGAGCGCTAATAAAAGCACCAATTTCAAATTCATCAAGAGCAAACTTATTAAAAAGAATTATTGCCAAAAACGGCCACACCATAAAAAATGTAAAACGGCTTGCAAGGGTTGAAATAATTATCAACCACACGGTTAGATTAAACTCTTTAACAACAGAAAACATTTTGGCAATCTTTTAGCTATCTTTAGATCAATCAGCTTTCTTCATTCTTGCACTTTAGTCAACTATAGAAGGCTCTTAAAAATTAACAGGATTTAACTGCCGCCAAACCCCAGAACACCTCTTCCTATCAATCTCAAAATATCTAAAAGCATCAGCACGCTTACCCATGCCGTACCGTACCGTACGGTACGGCAAATATCACAAGGACTGTAATGTGGGATTTCTCATTATTTGGCTTGATTGAAATATCTTTTCCCCTATCTTAGTATGAAAGAACAAGAATCAGGATAAGCTCATGAAAGCCGTTGGACTATATAAATATTTGCCTATTGATGATGAAAATTCGCTTGTTGATTTAGAAGTGCCAAAGCCCGAGCCAAAGCCTCGTGATATTTTGGTCAAGATAAAAGCAATTTCTATCAATCCAATCGATGCAAAAGTTCGTACGCCCAAAGAGGGAGAAGAAAATCCTGCTAAAATTCTTGGCTGGGACGCTAGTGGAATTGTTGAGGCTGTGGGTAGCGAAGTTACGCTTTTTAACAAAGGCGATGAGGTTTTTTATGCTGGTGATTTAACTCGGCAAGGCTCAAATGCACAATATCAAATTGTTGATGAGCGCATTGTTGGTAAGAAGCCAAAATCGCTTAGTTTCGAGCAAGCCGCTGCGCTGCCCCTCACCTCAATCACCGCCTATGAAAGTCTGTTTGATCGCCTCAAAATAGATTTTAGCGGCAAGGATAAAGGCAAAAGCATTTTAATAATTGGTGGTGCTGGTGGTGTTGGCTCAATCGCCATTCAGTTGGCAAAGCTCGCAGGATTAACAGTAATCGCTTCTGCCTCTCGTGAGCAAACCATCGATTGGGTAAAGAGCCTTGGTGCAGATGAAGTGGTCAATCATCGCCAAAAAATGAAGTCTCAGATAAAGGCACTCGGACATGAATATGTCGATTATATCGCCCTGTTTAATGACACAGATAGTCATTGGTTAGATGTAGCAGACATGATTAAACCGCAAGGGCATATTGTTAGCATTGTTGCCAATAATGAACCTCTTAATATGCTGGCCATTCGCTCTAAATCAATAAGTTTTTCTTGGGAATTGATGTTCACTCGTGCGATGTTTGAAACTGAGGATATGATTGAGCAGCATAATATTTTAAATAAGATTGCAGGTCTAATTGATGAGGGTAAAATA
>JAJRPY010000007.1 GCA_024280535.1 Gammaproteobacteria bacterium
ACAGTTAAAGACCAATCTTCACACCAGGCAATTAATCAATTGCGTTATGCAGGACACCATTTATTGAAGTATTACGCATTAGAAGAAAAAGACAATCTGGAAGAAGCATACAAGCACTGTATTCGGGCATATTATGATATGTTGGATTATTATGTTTTACAATTGAGCAGTATTTTTCAAGAAAAAATAACCTTAATTCCAAGTAAAGAAACAAGAGGGGCGCTATTAAAAAAGGCAGAAGCAAGCATCAATAGGATCCAACAATCAAGATTTGACTCTGACAATAGAGAGCAATATTATCAAACAATACAAAACTTTATTTTTGAAGATATGCGTTTAATTGTTGAGGTTAATCAAGCATTGACCAATGCTGGTTATACCGAAGAAGTGTTACAAGAGAAAAAACGCTTAATTAAAACTAACCTTGAGTTACAAGACATCATTAATGATAAGCTCAAGGAAGAACGCAAAAAAGAAAATCTATTTCAAAAAATTATTGTGTTTACTCTAGCTATAACCACTATGTTGGGATTGTTATTACAGGGTGCCTGTACTGATTTTTTCCGCTCTCCAGTGATTAATATTGAGCATTCATTTTCCCAGGAAGAGTTAGCAACGACTCCTTTGAGCCCTAACACCCCATCTGATCTAATTGGCAAAAAATAAAAAAGGCAGAGACATTAACGGCATCATCCTATTGGATAAAGACATAGGGTTGAGTTCTAATGCTGCCTTGCAGAAAGTTAAGCGACTTTTTTTTGCCAAAAAAGCGGGGCATACGGGTAGTTTAGATCCGCTTGCTAGTGGTATATTGCCTATTTGCTTGGGGCAGGCGACTAAGGTGGCTCAATTTTTGCTTGATGATGACAAGCGTTATTTTGTGCGCGGGCAACTTGGGCAGACGACTGATACGCTAGATTGTGAAGGCGAAATTATTGAGACGAAAGCGTTTAAGCAGCTGAGTGACGCGCAAATAATGGCAGCAGTATTCAGTTTTGAAGGCGAGATTGAGCAAGTGCCACCGATGTATTCGGCACTTAAAAAAGACGGGCAACCGTTGTATAAACTTGCTAGGCAGGGTATTGAGGTTGAGCGTAAAGCCCGTTCGGTCAGCATTCATAAGCTGGATTTTTTAGGTTATGAAAATGGCATTATCAGTTTGGAAGTGTCGTGCTCTAAAGGCACTTATATTCGCTCATTGATTGGTGATATTGGTGCTAAATTGGGCTGTGGCGCGCATGTTATTGAGCTGAGACGCACAGGATTTGCGCATATTGATATTAGTCAGGCGCTTAAATTTTCTGAATTAGAGGCTTTAGCCGGTGATGATTTTGCTCAATTAGATGCAAAAATTTTCAACAGTGAGGCAATGTTGCCCAATATTATTAGCCTTGCCATTGATGCACAACAAAGTATTGACATTCGTTACGGCAGAAAAATTAAAATCAGCAAGCAGCCCGATAATTTGGTTAAAATGTTTGACCAAAGCGCTGTTTTTTTAGGCATTGGGCAAATAGAAAATGGCTACTTACAACCAAAACGATTATTTATATGAAGAAAAAAGACGCACTGGTCGGTTATTATTTTAATAACAATTTAATGCACTCTATTAAGGGTGATAAAAGCCTGCGTGAGAGTGTTTATAATCGTGAGCGCGCGTTTAATAGTGTGGATGAAAATATAGAAAAACTCTCGCAGGTTTGGATGTATTTGTTGCTTGAAACAGGGGCGTATCGGTTGGTTATTGGGCTTAATAATGCTGAAATACGCATCTCTAGCGTCTTTGACCCGTTTAATACCGAGGTGCATTTGGCTGATGATTTGCTTAATACTGAGTATATGGATTTTCATTTTAATAGAATCTCACTCAAGGAAAAAAGCAAACTGATTAAGCGACTTTATGAAGTGCTTGAAACGGATAAGGCGTTTGAAAATCTTTCCCCAGCGTGGCAAGAATCGTTAAAAGCGCGCAATCAAAGCATGCAAGAATTAACCAATATTGACGACTTGCGTTTTATTTTAGAAAACTTGCAAAAATTGCGAAATTTAGAGGGCTATTATTTACGCTCGGTGACCATTAATTTGTTTAATTCAACGGTTTCTATGTCGTTTAATTGTGACGGCACCCAGATTATGTCGCATCGGAAATTTAGAGAATTTATTGAGGAGTATTTATGATTGAATTAACCCCGCTTGAGGCGCGAACGCTGGGCTGCTTAATTGAAAAAGAAGCAACCGTACCGGATAACTACCCGTTGACGCTAAACAGTTTGAAAAATGCTTGTAATCAAAAGTCTTCCAGAAATCCAGTGATGGATGTGGCAGACGGCGAATTACTAAGATGCGCCCACCAATTGGCAGATAAAAAATATATTTTAGTAGAAGATAATTTTGGCAAAATTGAAAAATATCGCCATCGTTTTGGGCGTATTTTGGAGATTGAAAAATCGCAATTATCGATTATGGCTATTTTGTTATTAAGAGGCGAGCAAACGATTAATGAAATCTATATGCGTAGTAAGCGAATTTTCCCCTTTGAAAGCCAACAGCAGGCCTATGATGAATTGCTCAGCTTGATTGAAAGCGATAGAGTGGTGAAATTACCCAAGCGTACAGGCACTAAGGAGCATCGTTATATGCACCAGTTGTGTGGATTGGTTGATGTGAATATTGAGGCAATTGCAGAGGTTAAGCGCACGCCACTAGAACAAAAAGTAGAAAAACTTGAAAATAGAGTAGATGAATTACAAGATTTAATTGATGATATTATGGAAAAATTATGAGAGTTTTAGTTATTGGCTCAGGTGGGCGCGAACACGCATTGGCTTGGTAATGTGCAGTTGAAGCCGTATTTGTAGCACCTGGCAACGCAGGCACTGGGATTGAGGAATTTTTGGTGGGCGAAGAGGCGAGTTTTATTGTGATGGCGGATGGTAAAAACATCTTGCCCATGGCGACTTCGTAAGACCATAGAGCCAGAGATAATGGCGATAAAGGCCCAAATACAGGCGGTATGGGCGCTTATTCGACAGCACCCGTGGTCACTGATAAAATTTTCCAAACGGTGATGGATAGCGTGATTCGTCCAACCATTGAGGGCATGGCGGCAGAAGGCAATACTTATACTGGTTTTCTGTATGCAGGGCTGATGATTGATGCGCAAGGCCATGCTAAAGTATTAGAGACTTTTGTATAAATAGGGATGATTAGCAAAATTCAATTTTTGTTTAATTGGTGATTTTCTTAAACCCAACCCTAGCAGAGCTAAGGTAGGGTTTAAAAAATTGCCAAGTGAATGAAAAGTGGATTTTTGAT